>JBEBUE010000052.1:0-11051 GCA_040393485.1 Herminiimonas sp. | reverse complement strand
GGCTGATCCGGGCGATAGCCGAAAGTCACATGATTGAATTCGATCGCTGGTGGCACATCAGGCAGGGCCTGCGCATCCTTCTTGTCGCTTAACGTAACTTCAACGTCCAGCACTTCAAAGATACGGTGGCCGGATGCCATCGCACGTTGCATCACCGTGTATTGCATCGTCAGCGTACGGATAGGATCAAAGAAGCGTTGTACACAGAAGATGAAGGCAACCATGACGCCAACATCTAGTTGCCCCGATACTACGGACGAACCGCCAACCACCACCACAATCGCCATCGCCAGGCCAGTCAATGTATCCACCGTCGGCATCATGACTTGCGATGCACGCGACGAACCGATTTGCGCCTGCAAATTCTCTATCGCACGTACATCGTAACGTTCGAAGTTGACGATCTCGCGACGGTTCTCTTGCACAGTGCGTATGCCATTAATGTTTTCCGCCAAAGCGGCGTTCACACTGGACGAGGCCTCACGTGCACGCGTGAACGCCTTGCGCGCCCAAGGCAACCATATCTTGCGCACTAGGAACATCATGGGCAGCACGCACAAGGTCAGCAAACCCAGTTTGATATCCATCAGCAACAAGACGGCGACGATACCTATCAGCAGGAAAAAATCACCGACTGCAGATACCGATGTCTCCATGAATTCCTGCAACGAATTGACGTCACCCTGCAGGCGCGACATCAGTCGACCTACCTGAGTCTGGTCAAGTATGGATAAAGACACATGCTGCAAATGATTGAACATGGCGCGACGCAAATCAAAGATCACCCTTTGCGCCAGGCGCGCCGCTACCCACTCCTGAAAGAAGTTGGATACCGCGTTCAGGATAATGAGTGAGACAAAGACCGCTAGGATGGTGTTGAACGCAAATTGCGCATTCCCGACTGCACTGTCCACAGCGTAACGCACCGTTACCGGGATTAATACCTGCACGATAGTGAATAAGGCAACGGTAAAAACTACCGCCACCAGCGCCCAGCGATGTGGACGGATATACGCCCACAGTCTGCCGACGACACGACTGTCGTAGCGTGCAAAGATATCTTCACCGCGTACTTCTGCATTCAGATCTATGGCTTTCTTAGCCTGCGTTTTACTCAAGATGCAAACTCCACTTTGCTATTGTTTTTACTTACACCAGCAGTCGTCACATCGAGTGCCGTGTCAGCATCATTCTGCGCGCCGCGATTCTGCAAATTCCACAGTTCGGAGTAACGACCGCCGGCAACAGACAGCTCGGCATGCGTGCCACGTTCCACGATACGACCTTCATCCAGCACGATGATCTGGTTGGCATGTTTAAGCGAACTCAATCTGTGCGCGATGATGATGGTGGCCGTATTCTTCAGCGACGATTGCAGGGCAGCACGTACGCGCTGCTCGGTTGCCGGATCTATCGCTGCGGTCGAATCATCCAGCACCAGGATGGCGGGCTGATCCAGCAAGCCGCGCGCGATGGTCATGCGTTGACGCTGCCCGCCTGACAAGGCCACGCCGCGTTCACCGACACGGGTGGTATAACCGTTGGGCAGTTGCTCTACATGCTCATGTATCTGCGCTACCGATGCTGCGGCAATCACGCGCTCTTCACCGGCTTGTGGCTCGGAGTAAGCGACGTTGTTATGCACCGAAGTATCGAAGAGAAAATTTTCCTGCTGCACCAGGCTGACTGCACTGCGCAACGAAGCAAGCTTGAGCGAACGCAAGTCCTGGCCATCAATGGTGATGCTTCCCTCGCTGATTTCATAGAAGCGCGGGATCAAATGCGCCAACGTGGATTTGCCGCTGCCCGGCGCACCAACTATGCCCAGCACCTCACCTTTCTTCACTTCAAAGCTGATATCGTGCAAGATCGTCCTGTCATTCGGCCCATGTCCGTATGCAAAGCTGACCGCATCGAAGCGCAGCAAACCCTGATCGAGTTGTAACTCATGCGCATGCGGTGCATCCTTGATTTCCGGATCGGTATCCAGTACTTCAAACAGACGTGCACCGGAACCAGTCGCACGGGCACTGGCATTGACGATCATACCGATCTGGCGCAATGGCTGTTGCAGGATGGTGATGAAGGTCAGGAACTCTGTCAGTGAGCCCACCGTCAATGCGCCGCTGGCAACACGCTGGCCGCCTACCCACAGCACCAATGCCATCGATGTATAGTAAGCCAGCACCATCGCACTCATATTGCCCATGCGCTCAGTGATCCGCTGATTCGACAAACGCAGCGCAACGTCAGATATTTTGTCGAACTTGGCCATCTCATGCAGGCGCGAAGTGAAGGCACGTACCACGCGCACACCTTGCAGGTTCTCCTCCATGTTCAATGTCATCTCTGACATCATCTTTTGCAGTCGCTGCCAGCTCACGCGCAAACGCAGGCCGGTACGCGCTGCATTCCAGGCGACGAATGGCACAAAACTTAATGCCAGCAAACCCAGCGTGACATCGATGCTCAGCAAGCGCCACGAACCAACACCCAGCAGCAATGTCAGGGTGATCACGCGCAGCACGCCGAACTCCAGGAAAGCGCGTACGCCCTCCAGATCCAGCATGCCGCGTGCGATCAGATCACCGGTATGTATCTTGTCGTGGTAACTGAAGCTAAGTCGTTGCAGCTTTTCATAGAAGGCCATGCGCAAGTCGTAGCCGACTTTTTGCGCCAGCGTCTCGCCCAGATAACCTTGCAGTCCGGTCAGTATCCCGCGCACGGCACAGACCAGGACGATCAGGCCGCCCGTAACCAGCAAGGCCTTGCGCACCACGTCAGCGTCCAGCTGAGCATTCACGAATAGATGACCAGCCTGATCTACCGCATGCCCAAGCAGCAGCGGCATCAGCAAGTTAAAGATCGCTGCACCCAGCGCAGCCAATATGGCGAAGGTGCAATGCCACGGGTAACGCACTGCCAGTCGCGTCAGGCGTCCGAGTACCTGCGGCATCGCCTGTACATCAATCTCTTCCGAGTGATGCGGCAAGACTTTCGGTATCGGCTTCTTTGCTTTACTTGTTGCAGTGTTCGGGGACTTGGCGACAGATGGAGCGTCACTGTCGTCAGCAGAAGGAGCGGAGGAAATACTCATAGAACGGCTATCCACAAAATAGTATGATTCAAAAAATTAACTGCCTTGTACTTAACTGCCTGGTACTACTGCTATGCAATCCCGCCGCGCAATCTGCATCAGGAAACATCAAAGTGCATTGCGCGGGATCCGACCGATGACCGGATACTCCGGGTCGGTGTAGCCAGGCGTACTCGGATGGCCTGGCGGCACCAGGCGATCAAACAGAGCTTCATCTTCCGATGTATAGCGATAGTTCAGCGCATCCAGATAGGCTTGCCACTGCTCAAAGGTGCGTGGGCCACCGATGACAGATGTCACCAGTCGATTGTTAAGTACCCAGGCTAGTGCCAATGCAACGTTGGTGGTGCCGTGCGCCTGCGCGTGCTCTTGCAGCGCTTGCGCCAGTGCGATGGATTCTGGACGCCACTCGGTTTGCAGTGCGCGTTTGTCACCGCGCCCGACCCGGCTATTTTGATCAGGCTCATTGCCCGGCAAGTATTTTCCAGTCAATACACCGCGTGCCAGCGGGCTATAGGACACCACGCCCAGGCCGTGAAAATGACAGGCAGGCAGATGCTCTACTTCCGGCATGCGATTCGCTGCGTTGTAATACGGCTGTGAAACGATAGGTGGCGCTACGCCTAGCTCCTTCGTCAGGTGTACGACTTCAGCCAGCTGCCACGCACTGAAGTTGGACAGGCCGAAGTAACGTATCTTGCCCTGTGCGATCAAGTCACCGAGCGCACGTACGGTCTCGTGTAAAGGCGTGGCCGGATCAGGTCTGTGCAGATAGTAGATATCGATGTAATCGGTAGCGAGGCGCTGCAGACTTTGCTCCACTGCCTGGATGATGCGGCGACGGGACAAGCCTTTTTCATTTGGCCATTTATCGGAACCATTACCGACCTTGGTTGCCAGCACCCACTTGTCACGTTGCGCGGCGATACCCTTTCCGACCACACGCTCCGATTCACCACCGGTGTAGATATCGGCGGTATCGATGAAATTGATACCGTGTTCATGTGCGTGCTGAATAATCTGATGCGAGGTTTGTTCGTCACTGGCACCGCCAAACATCATGGTACCCAGACATAGACGCGATACCTTCAGACCGCTTTTTCCTAAATTTTCGTACTGCATCTCACACCTCTTTATTTGTTTTCCATCAGGTTGGTAAAAACCAGACCCTGATGTCTTGCTAAACCATCAGGCACTGGCCAGTGCTTCACTCTTCTGTGCCACCACATTCTTGTCGGCGACGGCATCCGCCGCTTTTTCATCGGCCTTTTTCTCTATCTGATTAAAGCGTCGACGCAGCGGCACTTTGTCGTTCAGATAATAGTTACCCACATCGTACAAACGCCAGCGCACCGGATCATGCAAGGTGTGTGTACGCGCATCGCGCCAATAGCGATCGAGGTTGTGCTTGCTGGCGGTCGCTTGCGTTCCCGAGAATTCAAACAGTTTATTGGTAATCAACAATGCTGCATGGGTGCTAGCCGCACGCACCTCGGACACGGCTATGGATGCCTTGGTCCAGTCTGTCTGCAAACCCGTCACATACGCATGATCGATAATCCTGCCCGCACGTTCGAGCAAGGCTTCCGCGCCATGCAGGGCAACCGACAGGTCACCGATCTCACGTATGGTTAATTGATCTTCTTCCCATGCAGCATCTGGTGCGGCATCCGCTTTCTTCGGATTGCGACCGCGGATAAACGCAATCGTCGCTTCAAATGCAGCGCGCGCTATCCCTGTATCAATGGCTGCATGCATGACCTGCCCGGTAGGACCGACCGGTGAGACATGTTCTTTTTTCTCACGGTGCGAAACAACCAGATTCTTTGCTATGCGTGCGTTGTCCAGGATCACACTGCCGCTGGCGGTAGTACGCTGCCCTAGTCCTGCCCAATCATCGATAATCGTCAAACCTTCTGCGTGGCGCGAGAAGAAGGCGAGGTGATGCTCTTCCTTATCTTCGCTATTCAGCGCGGTCGGTATCCAGTCGGCATACAGCGAGCCGGTTGCATAGTATTTGCGCACGGTAGCACGGTAGTGTTCATCACCATCTGCAAACAGACTGACCTTGCGGTCTTCCGGCTTTTTCACATTCAGTTCTACCAGCGCATTACCGAAGTGATCCCCGGCCAGTATGCGCTCAAAGAAGAATTTCTTTTGCTCTTCGGTACCGTGCTCGCGTATCAGCTCAATCACGAAGTAGTGATTTTGCGGAATCTGTCCGATAGAGCCATCGGCCTTCGAGAAGATGGCGAATATCTGCGCCAGGGTCACATAGGACACACCGGCACCGCCATATTCCTTCGGCACGGTAATGCCCCACAAGCCGCTTTGCGTGATTTGCTTCAGCTCGGCAAACGGCAGGCGCCGTTCACGATCGCGCACCGATGCTTCCTGCGCGAATTCATCCGCGAGTACCTGTGCGGTCGCCAGCGCTTCTTCATCGCTGCGGATCAGCTGGACCACACCGTGGTCGGTGTACTGCAATGTATTTGAGGTACTCATACGATACTCCTGTCGTAATTAGAATGAGTGCTGAGAATGGCGTTCAATCGTCCGTGCTTCTTGCTTGTTATTTCCATGTCCGGTACTGCGCAGCGGTATGGCTATCCGGCAACTTGGCACCACGGCCAAACAGCTTTTGACGCAGGCTGCCTTCTTCGTATGCTTCCTTGTACAAGCCACGGCTCTGCAATTCAGGGATCACCAGGTCGATGAAGTCGCGATAGGTTTCCGGTGCAACGGTACGTGTCAGGTTGAAGCCGTCAACATCTGTTTCTTCCACATACTTGGCAATCTCGTCAGCAACTTGCGAAGGCGTACCGACTATCGCCGAGTTCTGCGCACCGAATCCGCGGCTTTGCAACAGCTTGCGACGTGTGGTTCCTTCCAGGAAGTTGCGCCCACGTGCACTGCCTACCCGCTTCAGACGTCCCGGATACAGCGCTTCCAGCTTCTCCGGTGTGATCTCCTCGTCCAGCCCGAATTTCTCGAGATCTATACTCTGGCCACTGGCCATGTGCGCGAGCGAACCTTCTGCGCTGGCGTATTTTTTGTAGTCTTCATACTTCTCACGCGCGGCCTTTTCATTGCTATCGACCACCACGGTGAGACCGGAGAAGACCAGGATGTCATTTGGCTGCCGACCGGCATCCACTGCGAGACGGCGTATGTTCGCAATGCCTTTGGCCAACAGCTCACGATTCGGCGCGCCCGTGAAAACACACTCGGCATGTTTGGCGGCAAACTCATTGCCGCGTTGTGAGGCCCCTGCCTGGTACAGCACTGGTGTACGCTGCAGCGAAGGCTCGGTCAGGTTGTAGACGCCATCGACCTTGTAATATGGACCGTCATGGTGGATGCGATGTATCTTCTTCGGATCTGCGTACATGCCGCCGACTTTGTCGCGCACGACGGCATCATCTTCCCAGCTACCTTCCAGCAGTTTGTAGAACACCTCCATGAAATCGTCGCCGCGCTCATAGCGGTCATCATGGTCTATCTGCTGCTTCAGGCCCATCGCCCGTGCCGCGCTATCGAGGTAACCGGTAACGATGTTCCAGCCGACACGACCATTGCTGAGATGATCCAGCGTAGCGAGACGGCGCGCGAACAGATAAGGCTGCTCATACGTGAGATTACAAGTCACACCAAAACCGAGATGCCTGGTCGCCTGCGCCATCAGCGGCACCACATACAAGGGATCGTTGACCGGCAACTGTACCGCCTCACGCGCGGTCGCTTCTATGCCGTCACCCAGCACATCGTAGACACCCACGATATCAGCCAGGAATACGCCATCGAATAAACCGCGCTCCAGCAGCTTAGCTAGATCAGTCCAGTACTCCGGCTTGGTGTAGTCGCTGGAGTTATCGCGCGGGTGCTTCCACAGGCCATGATGTATATGGCCTACGCAATTCATATTGAAAGCATTCAGGCGTATCTTCTTGCTCATACTGGATTCCGGATTCTTTGATGAGTAATGACAATTGTTGGTGCGTGAAAAAGCCATAGCAGCAGCGCACCGCGATACATACGGCAAACCGGCAGAGACTTCTGGGATGGTTATTCTTTCGTCGATCACGCAGCGGGATCGCTGGTGATAGCGAGGCTTAAGCAGTCCGACCAGAGAACAATATCAATTCATTGCGCGCTAAAGAACCAAGCAAATTTCATTTCAATATTCCGCCTTGATTCGGAGTTCATACCTGCTTGGTGCAATGCTTAGCTTAATATGTGGATAGGACGCAAAGGAGTATCGGGCGATGCATGCAGTCTAGTTGCATGCATCGCACTGGATGAGCTTTACCAGCGATAAGCACTCGCACCAAAGTTGGCCTCATAGAATGGGCCTACATGCGTACCCGGCGGGATGATGGCATCGATGCGTTGCAGGTCTTCCGGCGTCAGCTTCACTTCTATCGCCTTCAATGCATCTTCTAATTGCTCCAGCGTGCGTGGCCCGGTAATGGCGCTGGTGACGCCGCGCTGCTGCGCAACCCAGGCCAGTGCGAGTTGCGACAGTGGCAAACCTTTTTCTGCTGCCAGTTCAGACAGCGGCTCAATCACATCAAACACCCGGTCAACAAAGCGGCGCGCCTGCATAGGGTTGGGATTGGTGTAACGCGAGTCCAGCGGCAAAGGCTGGCCCTTGCGATACTTGCCGGACAACAGTCCGCCTCCTATCGGGCTCCATGGGATTACCGCCAGTCCGAAGGTTTCTGCCACAGGCAGTAGCTCGCGTTCTATACGTCTGTCCAGCAGGTTATACGGCGGCTGTTCCGATACAAAGCGATTCAGTCCCAGTTCCTTGCTCGCCCACAGTGCTTCGACTACCTGCCAGCCTGCGAAAGTGGTCGAACCGATATAGCGCACCTTGCCTGACTTCACCAGGTCATCCAGCGCACGCAGTGTTTCATCTATCGCGGTGGTCGGTTCCGGTCTGTGTATCTGATAGAGATCAAGATAATCTGTTTGCAGGCGACGCAGGCTGTCTTCCACTTGCTGGATGATGTGGCGACGGGAGCTGCCGCGCAGATTGCCATCAGTGTCATGCATGGGTAAGTGGACTTTGGATGCGAGGAAGATATGCTTGCGTTTGCCATTGCGCTTGAGTGCCTCGCCTGTGAACTCTTCACTGCGGCCCCGTGCATAGACATTGGCGGTATCGATGATGTTGATACCGGCATCTATGGCGCGATCAATAATACGCACCGTATCGTCCAGCTCGGTTTTATTTCCGAACATCATGCAGCCCAAAGTCAGCGGTGAAACCTTGACGCCGGTGCGTCCGAAGTTACGATAGTCTTTCAGTCCCATGAATCAATATCTTTCTGAAGTAAAAGCATGCGCGCAAGGCGTAGCCGGAAGCGCACGGATGCGCTCTGGTATGCACTGCGGAATGCGAGGTATGGTGTGGGCGCGAATTAAAGTTACACGCCCGGTTTATGGATAAATGCTAGGTGAGTAAGGCGGCGATTTTCTCCAGCCACAACTGGTCGATAGCGGAAAACGCATCCGGATATTCACTATCAACATCCAGTACGCCAGCCACCTCGCCATTACGGTCGAAGTAGGGAACAACGATTTCGGAGCGGGACAAGGAACTGCATGCGATATGGCCAGGAAACTGGTCGACGTCCGGCACCACGATAGTTGCCGACTGTTGCCAGGCGCTGCCGCACACACCCTTGCCCTTGGCGATGCGAGTACAGGCAAGTGGCCCCTGGAAAGGTCCAAGCACCAGTTCGTCTTTTTGCACACGATAAAAACCTACCCAGTGAAAAGCAAAGGCTTGATGCAGGACTGCAGCGATGTTGGCCTGATTGGCAATCAAATCAGACTCGGCGGCCAGTAACGCTTCTATCTGCGGCAACAACTCTGCGTAGATATCTGCCTTGCCACCCAGCTTATTGAAACTCAGTACTTCTGCCATTGTGGTCGTGCTTTCTTCCCGGATAGTCCCAGAGTCTATTGGGCAAATTGTTCGTTGCCAACCAGTCCCAGTTTGTTCGCGCCCAATCGCTGTGCCGACGCGAGTACCGCTGCCACCGCCTTGTATGGCGCATTGCGATCTGCACGCAGGTGCAACTCGGGTTGCACGTCCTGCGCTGCAGCACCGGACAGTTTGCTGTCCAGCACTTCGCGGTCTGCGATGGTTTCGCCGTTCCAGCTTACCACTCCTGCCGCATTGATATCGACTTGTACCACTTCCGGGATCACCGTTGGTGGCGGCGGATTACCGGCTGGCAGATTGAGTTCCACATTATGCAGCTGGATCGGGATCGTAATGATCAGCATGATCAGCAAAACCAGCATCACGTCGATCAGCGGCGTGGTATTCATTTCCGACATGACTTCCGGTTCGCCGGAGCCACTACCTGAGCCTACGCTCATGCCCATGATTTATCCTTTACTTGAGTTTATGCGCCGCGCGGCGCAGGCTCGGTGATGAAGCCTATCTTGACGATGCCGGCACGCTGACAGGCAAAGATCACACGGCCGATAGCTTCATACTTCGCATCCCCATCGCCACGTATCTGGATCTCTGGTTGCGGCTGTTGCACGGCGACGGTTTTCAGGCGGTTCGTCAGTGCTTCGGCACCTGCTATCGATTCCTGATCCCAATAAATCTTGCCGTTTTTATCAACCGACAGATTGATGTTCTCCGGCTTGGTCTCGCGCACATGGTTTTCTTCGTGTGGCAGATTCACTGCTATCGTATTGGTGACGACCGGGATCGTAATCAGGAAGATAATCAGCAGTACCAGCATCACGTCGACCAGCGGCGTAGTGTTGATCTCTGACACCACGCTATCTTCTTCCCCGCCATTGCCAAAGGTAAGCGCCATGATTTAGCTCGCTTTGGATGGCGCGGAGCTGAGCAGTACAGCGTGCAGGGTAGAGCTGAAGTCTTGCACTTTCTCCAGCGCGGCTTTGTTACGACGTACCAACAGGTTGTAGCCTAGTACTGCAGGCACCGCAACGGCCAGACCGATCGCGGTCATGATCAGCGCTTCGCCAACCGGACCAGCCACTTTGTCGATCGATGCCTGACCCGACAGACCGATCGCTGTCAACGCATGGTAAATACCCCAAACTGTGCCGAACAAACCGACGAACGGCGCAGTGGAACCTACCGTTGCGAGGAAAGCCAGGCCATCCTGCAAACGATTTTTGACTGTATCAACAGAGCTGTGCAGCGACTGCACGACCCAGGTATTGAAATCTACATGCGCCAGCAAACCACTATGATGCTCGGTCGCCTTCAACGCTAGCGTGCCGATGAAATGGAATGGCGTGCCGCTTTCCAATGTATCGAGACCCTGACGCACCGTGCCGGCATCCCAGAAGGTACGCTCGGTATCACGTGCTTGTTTGTGCAATTTACGTTGTGCCAGCAGTTTGGCAATGATGATGTACCAGCTGCCGATCGAGAACAACAATAGAATCAGCAAAGTACCTTTGGCGACAAAATCACTACCATTCCACAGAGCGGAGATGCCGTAAGGATTCACTTCCTTGCCATGCTCTGCTGCCTGTGCAGCTGCGCTGCCGGATACCGATTGCGCGGCGACTATAGCTGGCGCCGCTGCGATAGCAGGGGCTGCTGTATTGCCAGCGGAGTATGCAGGAGCACTAAAGAAAATTGCCAGGAAAATGGCAACTGCGGATAAACGATTACGGCTAAACATGATTTCTCCAATTAAAAATTGCACAGCACAAAGCTGAAGATAAAGGTTGAAGGCAGTTGAAGATGGATGACACACTCAACTGCCCTTGATTGCCTGCTACTCCACTTTGAATTCGAAAGGCACTTGCACTACGACTTCACGTCCCTGCCCCACGCAGTTGAAACGTTGTGCTGCATCCAGCGCTGCACGATTCAACAATGGATGAGCGGAACGAATCAGGCTGAAGTCACGCGACTGGCCATTGGTACCGACGACAAACT
>JBEBUE010000051.1:0-11069 GCA_040393485.1 Herminiimonas sp. | reverse complement strand
GCATTGCCGCACGCAAATTTATTTGTAGTGAAATTACCATAAACTGATGTATAGTTAAAACCAACCATAGATCGCATATAACGCCCATGCGCACGACCCTTACTGCTACTGCCGCCTTCCAGGCGCTGCAACAGCACCATACAGAAAACAAAGACCGGCAGGTACGTCATTTATTTGCGCAAGATCCTGCCCGCTTTAGCAAATTATCCGCCGAAGGCGCTGGCCTGTTCCTCGATTACTCAAAAAATATTGTCGATGACAAGACGATGACATTGCTGTACGCATTGGCGCGCGAAACGCAAGTTGAAGCGCAACGTGATGCCATGTTTGCCGGCCAGGAAGTCAATCGTACCGAACACCGCGCCGTCCTGCACACTGCCTTGCGCAAGCCGCGCAATGAAAAATTAATGCTGGCGCAGCAGGACATCATTCCCGAGATACACGCCGTACTGGACCGCATGGCTGCCTTCAGCGAAAGTGTCCGCTCCGGCGCATGGCGTGGTTACGACGACCGTGAGATTACAGATGTCGTCAATATCGGCATCGGCGGATCCTATCTCGGTCCGAAAATGACTTGCCAGGCATTGCGCTCGTTTGCGCATCCACGCCTGAATACGCACTTCGTCTCCAACGTAGACGGCCACGACCTCGACGCCTTGCTCACGCGCGTCAACCCTGCCACGACCTTATTCATCATTGCGTCCAAAGGTTTCAATACCGCTGAAACCATGATGAATGCGCAGTCGGCACGTGCATGGTTCCTGCGTCACGCAAAGGAAAGCGACTTAAGTAAGCACTTCGTCGCGGTCTCTACCCATCTCGACGCAGTGCAGGCTTTTGGCATTGCGCCGGAGAATATGTTCCCGTTTTGGGATTGGGTCGGTGGTCGCTATTCGGTATGGTCAGCCATCGGCCTCGCACTGATGCTGTCTATCGGACCGGAATGCTTCAAGCAATTCCTCGCCGGTGCGCACGCAATGGACCAGCATTTCCAGCGGGCACCCCTGGAAGAAAACCTGCCTGTGATCCTCGCGCTAATCGGCATCTGGAACCGTAACTTTATTGGTAGCAGTTCGATTTCGATCGCCCCTTACCATCAGGATTTGCGCCTGTTTCCCGGCTATTTGCAGCAACTGGAAATGGAAAGCAACGGCAAAAGCGTACAAGTCGATGGCAGCAAAACCAGCACCACTACCTGCCCTATCATCTGGGGCGACGTCGGCACCAATGGCCAGCATGCCTATTTCCAGCTGTTGCACCAGGGTACGGACATCATGGCGGTCGACTTCATTGCAGCGCTGAAGCCAACCCATGCACTGGAACAACACCAGGTGCTGTTGCTGGCAAACTGCTTCGCTCAGTCCGAAGCCTTCATGCGCGGCAAGAACGCGGATGAAGTGCGGGCCGACATGCAGGCGCAAGGCTTGCCTGATGCTGAGATCGAAAAGCTATTGCCACATCGCATCTTCCCCGGTAACCGACCCAGCAATACGATATTGATGGACAGCCTGACCCCCCACGCATTGGGCGCATTGATCGCACTGTATGAACACAAGGTGTTTGTCCAGGGTGCGATCTGGGGTATTAACAGTTTTGATCAATGGGGCGTGGAATTGGGCAAGATACTGGCCAAGAACATCGCAGCCGAACTGAATGGCCCGGCCAAGCCCGAGCAACACGACAGCTCAACCAATGGTTTGATCGCACGTGCCAAGGCTGCACTCTAAAAACAATAACGTTCAGACGAACACTTACTTAAACTAAAACCCTTCATCATGGCTCTTACCGATTTTGATCTTGTCTTGTTTGGCGGTGCCGGCGACCTGTCGATGCGCAAACTGATTCCCGCGATGTATGCACGCGATCGTGCCGGGGATTTACCAGCGACAGCGCAGATCATATGTGTCGGACGCAATGCCCGCAGCACGCAGGAATTCATAGACATGGTCAATGAAAATGCTCGGCCGCATATCAACGAAAAGTCGTTTACGGCAGCGGTATGGGATCGCTTCTGCGCACGCATCAAATACGTTGCACTGGATGCGAGCGATGCTGAGACCTATCAACCGCTGGCAGAAGCCTTGCGTGACAGCACAGCGATCACGCGCGTTTTTTATCTGGCGACTCCGCCTACCTTGTTTGCAAAAATTTGCCACAACCTGTCGACCCGTAATCTGGCGACCGAGCAAACCCGCGTCGTGCTGGAAAAACCGCTGGGCCGTGATCTCGCCAGCGCCAAACAAATCAATCTGGAAGTTGGCCAGGTGTTCAAGGAATCACAGATCTACCGTATCGATCATTACCTTGGCAAGGAAGCAGTACAGAACTTGCTGGCGCTACGCTTCGGCAATGTATTGTTCGAACCCTTGTGGCGTCGTGAATGGATTTCCGACGTACAGATCACCATTGCGGAAGAACTGGGTGTCGGCAACCGCATGGGTTACTACGAAACCTCTGGTGCGCTGCGCGACATGATGCAGAATCACTTGCTGCAACTGCTGTGTATCGTCGCGATGGAACCACCGCTGTCGGTAACACCAGATGCAGTGCGCGATGAAAAACTGAAAGTACTGCGTTCGCTCAAACCGTTCACGCAAAACACACTGGCCAAGAATGTGGTGCGCGGCCAATATCGCGCCGGTCACGTCAACGGTGTCGCCGTCCCTGCCTATCGCCAGGAAAAGAACGCCGATCCGGATTCCAATACCGAAACCTTCGTCGCCGTCAAAGCAGAAATCGACACCTGGCGCTGGGCCGGTGTGCCGTTCTACCTGCGTACCGGCAAACGGATGGCTGATCAACTGGCAGAAATCGTGGTGCGCTTCAAATCGATTCCGCATTCGATCTTTGCCCAATCCACCAGCAGCTTCCAGCCGAACTGCCTGGTGATCCGCCTGCAACCGGATGACGGCCTGCAGCTCAACCTGATGGCCAAGACGCCTGGCGATGGCATGCGCCTGAAACCGGTGGAACTGGAACTCGACTTTGCAGAAACTTTCAAGGCACCGCGTATGGATGCCTATGAACGCCTGTTGCTGGACGTCTTGCGCGGCCAGTTGACCCTCTTCATGCGCAGCGATGAACTCGAAGCGGCATGGGAATGGGTAGAACCGGTATTGCGTTACTGGGAGCAGGAAGGCAATGAACCGTTGCCATACGCATCCGGTACCTGGGGCCCGGCCGCATCCAGTTCGCTGATCGGGCGCGACGGCCTGCAGTGGCGCGAAGAAGCGTTACCGGAATAAGCAGAACACAACCGACATGCTGCTCGATTCCATACGCACGCAATATGACTCGCTTTCCAAATCGGAAAAGAAAGTCGCACTTGCCGTGCTGGAACAGCCTGAACTGGCGATAGCCGAAAACATCACCGCGCTGGCCAAAAAGGCAGACGTCTCCGAACCCACCGTGGTGCGTTTTTGCCGCGCTATCGGGTTCGACGGCTGGCAGGCATTCAAGCTGAAACTGGCGCAAGGCCTGGCCTTATCCACCGGCACGGGCGAATCACCGATGCTGGAAGACATGGCCGCAGACCTGGTCGACAAGGTCTGCAACCGTTCGATCAACACCCTGCTCGACTTGCGCAACAGCCTTGATGCCAACGCAATCGAGCAAGCGTTGCAAGTGCTGGGGCGTGCCAACACCATCGAGTTCTACGGCCAGGGTACCTCCGGCATCATCGCGGCAGATGCCCAGCATAAATTCTTCCGCTCCGGCGTACCGACGGTAGCCTACTCTGATCCACACATACACAGCATCGCCGCATCACTGTTGAAAAAAGGTGATGTGGTGGTCGCCATCTCGCAACGCGGCAACAGCCTGTCACTGCTGCGCAGCGTGCAACTGGCACGCAGCTCCGGCGCCGCCATCGTGGTGCTGGCACCAAGCGGCACGCCGCTGGCAGAACTGGCGACGGTACTGATCCCGATCGATCTGCAATTCCATACTGACCCTTACACACCGATCTCAGCGCGCCTGGCGCACCTGGTAGTGATCGATATCCTTGCGGTGGGCCTCGCACTACGCCTGAGTCCGGAGCGTCGCAAAAAAATGGTGAGCGCGCAAAAAGCCCTGCAAAAGTTCGATCTCCAGTTTGACTCCTTCCTGCAAGCCCCCTGAAAATTTTGCTGCCGCCGGCAGCAGCAAAATAGGCGGAACATTGCGTACAATAAGGCGGTCAATACCATTCATTTACAGCCAACCCGTTAGCGTGCCATGAACCAACTCGAACAACTGAAGCAATACACCACCATAGTTGCCGATACAGGCGATTTCCAGTCGATCAAGGCATTTGCGCCGCAAGATGCGACCACCAACCCATCGCTGATCCTGAAGGCTGTACAGAAGGATGAGTACAAGCCAATCATGGAAAAAGTCGCACGCGACCATGCGGGCAAAAGCACCAATGAAATCGTCGACCACCTGCTGGTCGCATTCGGCCAGGAAATCCTGAAAGTCATTCCGGGCCGCGTCTCGACCGAAACCGATGCACGCCTGTCCTTCGATACCGAAGGCTCCATCGAAAAAGGCCGCACACTGATCCGCCTGTACGAAGCAGCCGGTATCCCGCGTGAGCGTGTATTGATCAAGATCGCTTCGACCTGGGAAGGCATACGCGCGGCACAGATGCTGGAAAAAGAAGGCATACACTGCAACCTGACACTGCTGTTTTCGTTGCCACAAGCGATTGCCTGCGCGGATGCACGCGTCCAACTGATCTCGCCTTTCGTCGGCCGCATTTACGATTGGTACAAAAAATCGACCGGTACCGACTACACCGGTGCGGATGACCCGGGCGTGCAATCGGTCAAGCGTATCTATACCTACTATCGCAAGTTTGACTATGCGACTGAAGTGATGGGTGCCAGCTTCCGCAACACTTCACAAATCACCGAGCTGGCGGGTTGCGACCTGCTGACCATCAGCCCTGAGTTGCTGCAGAAACTGGCCGAATCCGATGCACCACTGACACGTAAACTGGTACCGGCAGAAGCAAAGAATGCCGATATCGTCAAACTGATGCTGGATGAAAAGACCTTCCGCAGCATGTTGAATGACGATGCCATGGCGACCGAGAAGCTGGCCGAAGGCATACGCGCATTCTGCGTTGATGCCGTGAAACTTGATAAGTTGATTGCGTCAGTAAAGTAAGAAAACTTACTTCTGTACGGACAATTTGATAGCGACTAGATGGGCAAGGGCAACCTTGCCCTCTTGCATTCATACATGAAAATAAAATCACTCTTCTTTGCGCTTTGTTTTGCAACAACGGCTGCACATGCTAGCAACGCTCCGCAAATCGACCGTGTACTCGCTGACCTATCGCGCTGTGACGCCACTTTCTTTAAAACGCTTGGTGAACGCGTCATCCAATATTCGACGAATCCGTTTTTTCAATTGAAGGGCGCGTATGGCTCTTTCCAAGTTGAAGACAGACGCGACCCGAATGCCAACGTCCGCCCACTGACACCAGCTATACAACTGAACAACCTGGAAGCGGTTGCTTACTTCGACGAACTCAGTTCCTTCGGTAATACCACCTTCCTGTTTTGGGGATTTTTATTACGCGCAAGCATGGATGAAGTACTGGCAGCTACGCGCCCTGTCATTTGGGACAGCCAGCGATTAAAAGCAGAAGACAATGTGTTTGTCCGCTCCGAGATGATGGATCTGAGTGAAAAAGAGCATACTTGGAAAAAAATCGCGACGACCGGTAACCAAGCTCCAAGACCGGGAACGGTAGAGCGCGTACTATTGATCGAACCCTATGAAAAGGACGCCCGCCTCATACGATTTGGCTGTTCAATTCAGGGCACGCTGACTAAAGAACTCATCCGTACCGAACGCCCTGATATTCAATTGAAATAAGAATGTGAGCTAAACATGGGAAAGAGCCGGGTCGAAGCCTTCAGCGATGGCGTTATCGCCATCCTCATTACCATCATGGTGCTGGAAATGAAAGTCCCGCACGGCGAAAACCTGGAGGCGCTCAAGCCGCTGATCCCGGTCTTCCTCAGTTATGTACTCAGCTTCGTTTATCTCGGTATTTACTGGAACAACCACCATCACATGTTGCACACCTGTGAAAAAGTCACGGGCGCAATGTTATGGGCGAATTTACATCTGTTGTTCTGGCTCTCCTTGATTCCATTCGTGACCGGCTGGATGGGCGAAAATCACTTCGGCCCCATGCCATCGGCAATTTACGGCTTGGTCTTGCTAATGTCTGCCTTGGCCTACTGGATACTCGAACGCTTAATCATCACTTCGCAGGGACAAAAATCACTATTACAACGCGCGATAGGTAAGGACTGGAAAGGTAAACTTTCTCCGGTGCTGTATGCAATAGCGATCCCTGCTGCATTCTGGGTTGAATGGTTATCCATCAGTTTGTACGTTGCGGTTGCCATCATATGGTTGGTACCGGACAAACGTATCGAGCGTGTGCTGGAACACAGCGAGTAATTGATCAAGCCTTACGCTTGTAAATATCCTTACATAGAAAAATGCGGCTGAGCCACTGTTGCAGTGTACCCAGCCGCATTTTTTATTTGGCGTAATGATTAGTGCTTCAAGGCATCCGGTACTTTGCCACCGTTCTCCGCCAACTTGATCATCACTTGCTTGTGCAGCCAGATATTCATGGTCGCTGAATCATTGGTATCGCCTGTGTACTTCAATTCCTGCGCCAGTGTCTTGCGCGCGGTCAGGCTGCTGTCGAGGTCGAGCAGCTTCATCAGATCGACGATGGATGTACTCCAGTTCAGTTTCTGGCTATTCTTTTGCGCCATGCCATTCAGGATGGCTTCAACGTCTACTTGGGTTACGGGTGCGGCTGCTGGTGTTGCAGATCCTGCGGCTGGTGCTGCAGCAGTTGCTGAGGGAGCCGGAGCGGCATGAGAGGAAGGAAAGATCTTGCTGAAAATAGTACTGAGTATACCCATGATGTAGCTCCTTTAAAAAAATCGGAAAGTCGATGGAATCTATACTGCCTACTGCCGTGCGGAAAAAACTGTACTACAAAAAACACCAAATGAATTCCTGACAGGCAGGGATAGCCATCCCCGCCATGCGCAGCAATTTACTTGAAGATCAAACCGTTGAAAGTCCAGTAACCCAGCAGGAAAAGCGCTAATGCAATGACAAACTGCTTCAGGAATTGTTTATTCATGTCGTCCTCTGTTCGCGGCGTTTTTTACACTACGCCGTCGCGTCTCAATTCGGCAATACCCGCCTCATCATAACCCAGTGTTCTCAATACATCATCTGTATGTTCACCCAGCGTCGGCCCCAGCCACTTGGTCTCACCCGGTGTGGCAGACAGCTTGGGCGTGATGGCCGGCAGCTTGATCGGCGTGCCATCGGCAAATGTATGCTGCTCGAACATCTTGCGCGCAAGAAACTGCGGATCGCTCATCATGTCGCGTATTGAATAGATTTTACCAACTGGTACATCTGCTTCCTGCAATATGTTCAATGCGCTTGCTATCGTCTGCGTACTGCACCACTGCTGGATCGCCGTATCGATTTCAGCGGTACGCGGCACCCGACCATCATTCCGTGCAAGCTGCACATCATTGGCCAGGTCATCACGCCCCATCGCCAGCATCAGGCGCTTGAAGATGGCATCGCCATTACCCGCGATCACGATGTTTTCACCATCACCGGTCGTGTACGTATTCGACGGTACGATACCAGGCAAGGCACCACCGGTACGTTCACGCACGACACCCGCATAGTCATACTCAGGCACCAATGACTCCATCATGTTGAAGACGGCTTCATACAAGGCGACATCGATCATCTGCCCTTGTCCGGCCTGCGATGCATCGCCTGACAGGCCGTTCCAGCGACCACCGGTCGTGTCACGGTGACGCAAGGCCATCATCGCGCCGATGACACCGTGCAAGGCTGCAACGGAATCACCTATTGAGATGCCGACTCGCAGTGGTGGCCGGTCCGGGAAACCGGACACATAACGCAGCCCGCCCATCGATTCACCGATCGCGCCAAAACCGGGTTGATCTTTCAGAGGGCCAGTCTGTCCGAAGCCGGACAGGCGCACCATGATGGTGGCCGGATTAATTGCCTTCAATTGTTCGTAACCAAGCGACCATTTTTCCAATACGCCGGGCCGGTAATTTTCAATAATAATGTCTGCTTCCAGCGCCAGCTTCCGGGCGATTTCCTGCCCACGCGCGTCCTTGAGATTCAGTGTCAGGCTCTTTTTATTACGCGACTGTACTGACCACCATAGCGACGTACCATCTTTCAATACACGCCATTGACGTATCGGGTCGCCGCCATCCGGCGATTCTATTTTGATGACGTCGGCTCCGAACTCAGCCAACATGCGTGAACAAAAAGGCCCGGCAATCAAGGTGCCGAGTTCGAGGACTTTGATACCAGCCAATGGACCGGATGCTGCAGTTTTTTCCATATCTTGTACTTGGGTTGACTTGTTTTTCAGTTGTTCTGTTTGTAGGCCTGGCCAAGTTCACGCAACTCGGTATTGAGATTGTGCCGTGCCTGCTTCTCCAGCGAGGACACCATCATGGGCGTATAGAACAGGCTGGGACGTCGCAGAAAATCGTCTATCACCCTGCCACGTCCACGCTTGAAATCCTCGTCTGCTACCCAGGCATATTCGGAGCGTATCGCTTGGCTATAGGCATGATAGACATCCTCATCGGCGCCAAGGATGGCGAGGTCCATATCGAGGAATAAAGGCAGGTCGGGTATTTCTGGTGAATTCACTTCATGCATGGCAGTTGCTGCTATGCACTCCATGACAGGCGGGATGTGGTATTCATCCAGGTGCATTGCAATCATCGCGCAGCGCGCCCACTCGGCACTACGCTCTTCATTATCTTTCAGATGCGTATCGTAGATAACGTCGTGGAACCAGATGGCAAACTCCACCACTTCCATCTGGCGGATGTGTTCCTTGTGCTGTTCGGCACGACGCAGCAACGCCGTGACATGCGACAGATTGTGATACTTGCGTTGCGGTTCCGAATAATGTCGCAACAATTCCATCCATACTGCGTCGGCAGCAGCAGGATCAGCAAAAACAGATGCAGTCAGCACCTGCCATTTTTGCTGCAACCAGGTTTGATCTATAGAGGTAGCTGTCGACATCAGGTATCACCTTCATGAAAGATGAAACATCGGGCTGTACAAGACCAGCTCTCTAGGTTGTTCGTCTATCCAGCATCGCACGCGCAATCGTGCCGGCATCCACGTATTCCAGCTCACCACCCACCGGTACGCCACGCGCCAGGCGACTGACCTTCAGGCCGCGTGCCTTCAGTGTTTCACTGATGTAGTGCGCAGTCGCTTCGCCTTCATTCGTGAAGTTGGTAGCCAGCACCACTTCCTGCACGATGCCGTCCGTCGCACGAGCGACCAGCTTTTCCAGGTGGATATCTTTGGGACCTACTCCGTCAAGCGGTGACAGGCGCCCCATCAGTACAAAGTACAAGCCTTTGAATGTCAGCGTCTGCTCTATCATCAACTGATCGCCCGGCGTTTCCACCACGCACAGCAATTCCGGATTGCGCTCTGCGTCGAGACAGGTTTCGCATATCTGATGCTCGGTAAAGGTATTGCACATCGCGCAGTGCTGTACCTTTTCCACCGCTTGCGACAAGGCACGCCCCAGCATCGCCGCACCATCCCGGTCATGCTGCATCAGGTGATACGCCATGCGCTGCGCTGACTTCGGGCCGACGCCCGGCAGACGACGCAGTGCTTCGGTCAGGAAATCAAGGCTGGACGGAGTTTTCAATTGCTATGCTTAAGCGTAATCAGAATGGCATTTTGAAGCCGGGTGGCAGGGGCATACCTGCCGTCACACCCGACATTTTTTCCTGCGAAGTTGCTTCAGCCTTGCGTACTGCATCGTTGAAGGCAGCAGCGACCAGGTCTTCCAGCATATCTTTGTCATCAGCCAGCAACGAAGGATCGATGGACACGCGCTTCACATCGTTCTTGCACGACATCACAACCTTCACCAGGCCAGCACCGGACTGCCCTTCCACTTCGATAGCAGCCAATTGGTCCTGCATTTTTTTCATGTTGTCTTGCATTGCTTGCGCCTGCTTCATCAAGCCAGCCAATTGGTTCTTCATCATGATCTTGCTCCTTTAAATAATTCGGATTGAAGTTGGAAGTCTGCGTTTAAATCGGTCGTACCGATCCCGGCACGATGGTCGCACCGAATTCACGCATGAGTTTTTGCACAAAAGGATCTTCCTCCATCGACTGCTCGGCATCACGCTGACGCTCGGCACGATCAGCAATCGCTGCCGCGCTGGCGGTATGCTCGACGGCACCGATGGTGGTTTGCAAACGTACTGTCTGGCCGAAATGTTCTGACAATACAGCTGTCAATTTCTCCGCACTGCCGTTCGCCAACAACACATCCACTGCGACCAGCAATTCGAAGGTGATGTGTGGACTGTCCGGCGTCGGTCCGCATCTGACCAATTCACTCTGCAATGCCAGTTGCTGGGCAACACCGCGTACCGGCAGGACGGCGGCCAATGCAGGCCAGTTACCATCCCATTGCAAACTCTCTACCGGATGCAGTTGAAACGGCCGTGCGACCCGCGGTGCGGCAGCTACCGGCGCAGCCTCAGGTACAGGAGCGGCAGCTTCTGCTACTACGGCAGATTCCGGTTCAGTTTTTTTTTGAGCCACAGAGCTGGAAAATTCTTCGACGCCATTGCTACCGGCAAACGGAGGCTCGTCATCCCACGGTGGTGCCGGTGCCATATCGATAGTCGGCGAACGATCCACTACCGCTGGTGCCACCGCAGCAGCCGGTGACGCAACAGGCGCAAGCGGCGCAGGATTTGCAGGTGCGGACGCCGGTTCAGCAACGCGCGCAGCCGGTGCCGGCGAGGCAGCACCTTTCACGCCGGCCCGTGCTGCTTCCAGCGCGGCGCGGGCCGGGCTGATCGCTCCGGCCGGACGCGCAGGTGCGCTGGTGCTGGCCGTTTGCGGTGCGGCACTCAGGCGTGCCGCTGGCGCTGATTGCGCTGCCGGTGCTGAGGATACCGCAG
>JBEBUE010000050.1:0-11254 GCA_040393485.1 Herminiimonas sp. | reverse complement strand
CACTGTCGACGAGGTACCGCTGCCATGGTGCGGTGCCAGCAATATATCGGCACGCAAATTATCAGCCTGGTTGGCAACCAGCTCTGCTTCCTGCCGGGCCTCTATATCACCCGGCAGCAGGATCGCATACTCACCCAAGGTAATCTTTAGCGTACAACTGCGCGCATTCGGCTTCCACTTGCTGCTCTCATAACTGTCTGGTGACGGGTGTAAAACCTCAAACCGCGCACCATCCCACTCCCATGCCTGCCCAGCCTCACAACGCAAGTGCTGCGGCCCGCTATTGACTATCGGATGATCGAGCGACAACGAACTCGACAATTGTGCGACCTCGACTTCCTTCAATATAGACAGGGCACCGCCTGAATGGTCGTTATCGCTATGCGAAATCATCATACCGTCGAGCCGGTTTATTCCACGTGCATGCAAATACGGGAGGATGACGCGATTACCGCCATCTGATTCCGGCGAATAAACCGGCCCTGTGTCGTAGAGCAAGCGGTGCTTTTCCGTTTCCACCAACAAGGCCATCCCTTGCCCCACATCAAAGGCAGTTACCCACATTTCACCGGCACGTGGATGGGCGGCCGTATTCAGCAGCAAGGGTAACCAGGCAAACGCACCCAGGTAACGCACAGGCCAGCCACGCGGCGCCAGCATCCACAATGTGCCAAACAAGGCCAGTACAAACATCCACCAGGCGGGAATAGGCACTGTCCAGACTGCCAGTTGCCAGCTACTCATCCAGCCCAGTAATTGCGCCATTTCTTCAATCAGGAAATGCGCAAACCCCAGGCACCAGCCCGACAAAGGCGCTGGCAGCACGCTACCTGCCAGCGCCAGCGGCGTGACCAAGAAACTGACCAGCGGAATCGCGACAGCATTGGCAATCGGGCTGACCAGCGAGGCCTGGCCAAACAAAAGTACCGTGAACGGCACCAGGCCTAGCGTGACAGCGTATTGCGTTAAGCCGGCATTCTTCAAGGCAACACGCCAGCGCGATCCCGCAGGCTGGCCAGGTGCGCGCGCCCGTCCCACACTGACGTACAGGATGACCGCAACCGCACCAAAAGAAAGCCAGAAACCCGGACCCAGCACCGCCCACGGATCCAGCAGGACAACCACACCCAATGCCAGGCACAGCACATACGAAACGTTCGTGATGCGGCCGTACCATAAGGCCAGCGCAACAACCGTCAACATATACAAGGTACGTTGCGCTGGCACTCCCGCGCCTGCCAGCAAAACATATATCAATGCAGCCAGGCCGCCTGCCAGCGCAGCCGCTTTTTGCGCTGGCAGGATCAGAGGCAGGCGCGCTGATGTAAAAAAAGAACGACGCCATAATGCAAAGACCAGACCGGCAAACATGGCGGCGATCATGGTGATATGTAATCCAGAAATTGAGATCAGGTGCGAGATGCCGGTGCGGTTGAACACCGCCCAATCCGATTGACTGATAGCACGCTGATCGCCCACCACCAGCGCCACGATCACACCGGCATAGGGCTTACCCTCCAGCGTCTTTTCTATACGTTGCCGCAACCAACCGCGGCTACGCTCGACCACATTATTGAAACTGAACACAAAAGGCGATATCCGCTCATTCTTCAGCTCTGCTTTTTGATCCGGGCGTACATAGCCGGTAGCGCGGATATTCTGCTCCAGCAGCCAGCGCTCGTAATCAAAGCCATACGGATTGGCATTGCCATGTGGACGACGCAGCCGCAACGTCAGTTGCCAGCGTTCACCAGCATGCACTTCACCGACGGCCTGCGTATCCGCCGGATTAAAGGATGAGTACCAGGACAAAGCCAGCTTAGTCGGGATGGTCGGCACCACGCCCTCTACCGGCAAGACTTCTTCCACTGCAAAGTTGAAGCGCACACCACGCTCAAAATAATTCGGCAGACTGGAAACAGTACCAATCACCGTAATGTCCTTGCCTTCCAGCTCCTTCGGCAATTCATGCGACAGATAATACTGTGCGAACAAGGCCGCCCAGATGAAGCCCAGTGCAACACCGAACAGCACGAGCAAAGGTGTCTTGAGTCTATGCAGGATGGAATAACGCGCCAGCGCAAACAACACACAGGCAGCGATCAGGAGCAACAGAATGGTGAAATATTGCGGTAGTACAGCGCGCGTTTGCAGCCATGCCGCACCCATGACAAAGCCAAGGATTGCACTGCGCATGCCTGCTATTAAATAAAGCTGCCCAGCCGCGGCATCACGGCCAGTGCATTGGCGGTCGTTTGTCGAGCGATGACATCCGGCGGCAGTTGACGCAATTCAGCCAGCACCTCACCTATGCGCGGCAATTGTTCCGGGCTATTGCGTTCCGGGTGTAACCACGCCGGGGAGATATCAGGCGCATCGGTCTCCAGGACGATGGCTTCGATCGGCAAGGTACTCGCCATGCGCCTGATCTGCAACGCACGCGTAAAAGTCATTGCACCGCCAAATCCAAGTTTGAAACCGAGCGAAATGAATGTTTCAGCTTGCTGGAAGCTGCCGTTGAATGCATGTGCGATACCACCGACCACTTTAATGCGGCGCAAGTATTTCAGGATGCTGTCCTGCGAGCGCCGCACATGCAGCAAAACCGGCAAGTCAAAATCGCGCGCGATTTTGAGCTGCTCCGCATAAAAGAACTCCTGTTTCTCGCGCATCTCCGGCGTAGTCAACATAGGCACAAAAAAATCCAGGCCTATCTCGCCCAAGGCGACAAAGCGGGGATCGTTCATGGCTGCTGCCACAGTCTCGCGCAGCAGGTCTAGATCGCTTTCCTGTGCTTGCGGCACATATATAGGATGAATGCCCAGCGCGTAACTGCAATTGGCATGCTTGCGCGCCAGCTCGGCCACGGTCACGAAGTTGTCGCGCGCCACCGCTGGGATGACAATCATGTTGACCTGGTTTTGCGCTGCACCGGCTGCGATGTCGTCCTCAACACCTGCAAACTCTGCCGCATCCAGATGACAGTGTGTATCTACCCACATATCAGCAATGCGCGATCAGATGATGGTAGTGCAAATCATCCATAGCTATCCCGAAAAGCAACATCAATCCGTATAAGGCTGCAGCCCCTCATCCGACAATCGCAGAATCCGGTCGCAGTGCGTAGCCAGCTCGACATCATGCGTCACGATAATAAACGCCGTACCCAGGGTGCGCGACAACTCCAGCATCAGGTCAAACGTCTTTTGCGCAGTCGCACGGTCCAGGTTGCCGGTCGGTTCATCTGCCAGCACGCAAGCTGGTTGCGTCACCAGCGCACGCGCCAGTGCAACGCGTTGCCGCTCGCCACCGGACAGTTCACCCGGTACGTGCGTGACGCGATGCTCCAGACCGACGCGCGCCAGAATCTTGCGCGCTGCCTCATGCGCTTCCGAGCGTGGCACACGTCTTATCATCAGGGGCATCGCCACATTATCCAACGCAGAAAACTCTGGTAAGAGATGGTGGAACTGATATACGAAGCCTAGTGACCGATTACGCAAGTCACCGCGCTTCTTTTCATCCAGCGTCGCAAAGTCCTGCCCCAGCAAAGTCACCGAACCTGCACTAGGCGTATCCAGGCCGCCCAACAAATGCAGCAAGGTCGATTTGCCCGAACCGGAAGCGCCGACGATCGCCACACGCTCGCCTTTGACGATATCCAGGCTCACACCCTTCAGTACATTGACCGAATACTTCCCTTGCGTGAAAGTTTTTGCCAGATCGCGGCACGCCAATACTTGTTCACTCATAACGCAATGCCTCCGCAGGTTTTACGCGGGCAGCCCACCAGCTTGGGTACAGCGTCGCAACAAAAGAAAGTACAACGGCAACACTGCCGATAGTCCATACATCGTCCCAGTGCAAATCGGATGGCAATTCGCTAATCAGGTAAATGTCTTTGGGCAGGAATTGCACGTGTAACAAACGTTCGATGAATGGAACAATCACATCGATATTGGAGGCAATCAACACACCGCCACCGACACCCAACGCCGTTCCGACCAAACCAACCAGTGCGCCCTGAATCATGAATATCTTCATGATGGAGCGCGGCGATGCGCCCAAGGTGCGCAGGATAGCAATATCAGCTTGTTTGTCGGTCACCGTCATCACCAGCGTGGACACCAGGTTGAAAGCCGCGACTGCGACAATCAGGGTCAGGATGATGAACATCATGCGCTTCTCGGTCTGCACCGCAGCGAACCAGTTACGGTTCTGGCGCGACCAGTCGCGTATCAGTACATTGCCGCTGATGACTTGTGTCAAATCCATCGCAACTTGCGGCGCACGCTGCATATCCTTAATCTTCAGGCGCAGACCGGATGGCGCTGGCAACTTAAACATGGTCATCGCATCATTGATGTGAATGAAAGCCAGCGTCGAATCGTATTCAAAATGACCGGAATCGAAAATACCGGCCACCGTAAATTGCTTGAGGCGCGGAATCACGCCCGCAGGCGTGACCTGCCCTTGCGGCGCGATCAAGGTCACCTTATCGCCCAGCTGCGCCCCCATACTACGCGCCAGCTCATTGCCCAACACGATATTGAATTCCCCTGCGCGTAAATTACTCAGGCTGCCCTGGCGCACCTGGGAGGCAACATCCGAGACTTTAGGCTCTTCCGCCGGCAACACACCGCGTACTGCCACGCCGCGCAAAGTGTCATCACGCGTCATCATGGCTTGCGCGTCGACATAAGGCGCAGCGCCTACTACTTCCTTGTTTGTGAACGCTTCACGCGCCGTCGCCTGCCAGTCTGGCAGCGCACCTTGCGGCTCAAAGATTTCTATATGCGAGAGCACCGACAGCATGCGATCACGGACCTCCTTCTGGAAGCCGTTCATGACCGACAACACAATAATCAGCGCCGCCACGCCGAGCGCGATGCCCGCCATCGAAATCAGCGAGATGAATGAAATAAAGCTGTTCCGACCACTACGTCGTCCGGCACGCGTATAGCGTATGCCGACCAGCCATTCGAAAGATAAGTTTTTTATGATGCTCAAAGAGGGCTCCTGAATGCAGCACGCAGTTTGCCATACATTCCCCCTTGCCAGCACGACGCAAGGTTGAAAAGCGGCAAGCGCACCAGCGATTGACTATGCCATATACATTTACGTTCCCGGCAGATACAAATGCAGATAGCGATCGAGATAGCAGCGAATCACGCAATTGCCCTACAATCGCGGCATGACTCAACTTGCACTCCTTTTACCGTACGCCCTGCCACAGAAAGAACTGGCACGCGACCTCCTGCGCGAGCTGAAGACGCCCGCACTCGCCACCCTGCTCGGACGTGGCAATTTGACAGAACACCAGATATTTGACGGCTTTGCCCGCAGCTTGCCGCATGAAGCATGGCTGGCACAGCAATTTGGCCTGGGCAGCATCGGCGATACCAGCCCCGCGGCGGCCCGCAATGCCATGGCCGCTTATGGCCTAACTGGCGCAGATGGCGCCTGGTTTATCCTGCAACCGGTTCATTTGCATATCGCCCGTGATCACCTGGTGCTCACCGATCCGCAGCAATTACAACTGACCGAAGAAGATGCGCGCAGCCTGTTCGATGTCGTCCAGCCATTGTTTGCAGAAACCGGCCAGACGCTGCTGTATGGCGATGCGCAAACCTGGTTCCTGAGGGCTGATGAATTGCAAGCCTTGCAGACGTCGACCCCGAGTGCAGCCTGCGGCCATAATATCGACATCTGGATGCCCAAAGGCGACAAGGAGCGTGACTGGCGTCGCCTGCAAAACGAAGTACAAATGCATTGGCACGCCCATCCGACCAATGAAGCCCGCGAAATGCACGGCCTAAAACCAGTGAACTCGGTTTGGCTGTGGGGCGCCACAAGCAACGGCAGCAAGGCTCCAGCACACAAATTTGAAGAAACGTTCAGTTTATCCACTGAGCGCAATCCACTCGTGGCAGCAGCCCTGAGGCAACGCGCCGTGAGCTCCGCTGCGGAGCTGCTGGCCACCCATCCGCAGCACGGCTTGCTCACCCTGGATAGCCTGATCGCCCCAGCCATGGCGGGCGACTGGTCGGAATGGCTGATGCGCATGCAAGCCATGGAAAGCATATGGTTCGCTCCTCTGCTGGAAGCACTGAAAAACGGCCAGCTAGACCAGCTCAGCATCACTCTCAGCAATAACACCGCCTTGTCGACCATCACCAGCAGCAAATCATCGCTGCGCAAATTCTGGCGTAAAGCATCCCTCACGCGACTGGCACCATGACCCGCATCACAACTCGCCCCTACCCGTTCCGCGATGCCGAACGCATGCTGCAAAGTGGCGTGCATCCGGTCATGGCGCGCCTGTACGCAGCACGTGGTTTGCTCGACCTGAAGGAATTGAACAGTGAACTGACTGCGCTAATCCCCCCGCCC
Source organism: Herminiimonas sp. (assembly GCA_040393485.1). GTDB lineage: Bacteria > Pseudomonadota > Gammaproteobacteria > Burkholderiales > Burkholderiaceae_D > Oxalicibacterium. Next base: position 4,861 of record JBEBUE010000050.1, on the reverse strand, counting down.
GGTTTATTGAAAATAGACCTGGCAGCCAGCTTCCTCGCCGACGCGATTGCCGACAAAAAGAAACTTGTCATCGTCGCCGACTACGACTGCGATGGCGCGACCGCCTGCGCCGTCGCCCTGCGCGGTTTGCGCGCAATGGGTGCCATCGTCGACTTCATCGTGCCCAACCGCTTTGAATACGGCTATGGCCTGACACCGGAAATCGTTGCACTCGCGGTGCGCGAAAAGTCGCCCGACATTATCGTGACCGTTGATAACGGCATCGCCAGCATAGACGGCGTTGCCGAAGCCAACCGTCGTGGTATCGATGTGGTCGTGACCGACCATCACTTGCCAGCCGATACACTGCCCGCCGCACGCGTGATCGTGAACCCGAACCAGCCAGACTGCGGTTTCCCGAGCAAGAACCTGGCAGGCGTGGGCGTGATGTTCTACGTGCTGCTCGCCCTGCGTGCCGAAATGCGCAAACGCGGCATCTTCGACGCACAAACCCAGCCGAAACTCGATGCCCTGCTTGACCTGGTCGCACTCGGCACCGTGGCCGACGTCGTCAAACTCGACGCCAACAATCGCATTCTGGTCGCCCAGGGCTTGAAGCGCATGCGTGCCGGACGCATGCATGCAGGGGTCGCGGCTCTGTTCCGAGCCGCCGGACGGGAAGCGCGTCGCGCCTCGCCATTTGACCTCGGCTTTGCATTAGGCCCTCGCCTGAATGCGGCAGGCCGCCTGTCGGATATGTCGCTAGGCATTGAATGCCTGACCACGGACGACGAAGGCCGTGCCTGGGCCATTGCGCAGCAACTCGATGAGATCAATCGCGAACGCCGCACCATAGAAGCGGATATGCAGGACACTGCCTTGCTCCTGCTGGAAAACTTCAACCCGCAAGACAAGACCACTATCAGCGTATTCGACCCGAGCTGGCATCAAGGTGTGATCGGCATCGTCGCGTCACGCCTGAAAGACAAGTTTTATCGCCCGACGATTACCTTTGCCGATGCCGGCGATGGCTGGATCAAGGGCTCTGGCCGCTCGATTGCCGGTTTCCATCTGCGCGATGCGCTGGACCTGGTATCCAAGCATGCGCCCACCCTGATAGACAAATTCGGTGGCCATGCGATGGCAGCCGGTTTGACGATACGTGCAGATGCGCTGGAAGCTTTTACGGAAGCGTTTGAATCGGTCGGCAAGGACTGGCTGGACCAAAATCAGCTGGAGCGTGTGGTGGAAACCGACGGCCCGCTGGAAACCGCTTACTTCACCACGCAATTCATAGAATTGATGGAAGCGCAGGTCTGGGGCCAGGGCTTTGCACCACCGGTATTTTGTGATGAGTTCCGCGTCGTCAACCAGCGCATCCTGAAAGAGCGCCATCTCAAGCTGACCCTGGAAAAAGACGGTGCCAGCTACGACGCCATCTGGTTCGGCCACATAGACTCATTGCCAAATCGCGCGCGCGTCGCTTTCCGTCTCGATGCGAATGAATTCAATGGCAGGACTCGTGTCCAGTTGCTGGTCGAGCACGCCGAAGCCGCCAGTTAGGCGGGGTCGCCTCAACGCACCGGCAGGAATTGCAGGAAAGAACCACCTATCAGGTTTTGCACATAGGTGATCCCGGCGCGGCGGTATTTCTCGGTCAGGAACTCGGCCAGCAAATCGAGCCGTCCGACCACCTTGCCGAACTCACGCTCAAAACTCAGGTTACGCCCGCTCTCACTGATGTCATCAGCCAGCAGCAAGACTTGGCCACTGCTATTGCGCCTACTGCCCAGCAGCCACACCGCCACTTCGATATTGCGCGCCGCATTGTAGATATGCTGCGCATCCAGCCCATCTATCAGGAAGAATTCAGTTTTGCCGTCATGTGCCGCAATGATCATGTCGGCGCTGCTGTAAATCAGCGCGGCCACGCGATCACCGCCAAAGTCAGGGGCCAGCGCAAGTGACAATGCCTTGATGTCGCGCTGTCCCTGCAAACCTGGCCACGACTGGCGCAGCGCAACAGCCTCGCGCACCTTCTTGATACTTTCTTCGCGGCTGGCACCAGTTTTACGCCATTCGGCAGGATTCCGCCGATACAGCTTATCCATCAACAGGTACAAACTTTCCAGGTTGTCACGCATGGCTATCGTGGCAATCCGGTTGGTATCCGATTGCGCCATTTCCCTGCCGCTGACCGACATCCCTTTGACTTCCCCGCGTGGTGCCGGGGTCGTGGAACAGCCTGCCAGTACCGCACATACGCAAAAAACTGCGCAAATGTGTCGCGACCGCTCCATATTTGTTACTCCCTGAATAATATTTATCAGTAGTCCTAATATTGAAAAAACGATATCGCTAGCCAGTTTGCCCTAGAAACTGGCTTAAAAGCAAACACTAGCTCAGGTATAATTCACGGTTTGATTGCTGAAGAAATATCATGGAAGCTGAACGCTTAAACTCCCTCGAATCCCTGCTCGCCGATCTCACGACTCGCGCGGCCGAACTCCGGAGGTATCTTTGACTTCGATGTGAAGTCAGAGAAACTCGACCAGGTCAACGGTGAACTCGAAGACCCTGATGTCTGGAACGACCCGAAACGCGCCCAGGACCTGGGCAAAGAAAAAAAATCGCTGGAAGCGATTGTCCACACGCTGATCAAGATCGACTCCGAGCTGAACGACGCGCGTGACCTGTTTGAAATGGCACGTGAAGAAAAAGACGAAGACACCATCGTCGCCATCGAAAACGATGCACAGGAATTGCTAAAGCTGGTCGAAGGCATGGAATTCCGCCGCATGTTCAGCAATCCTATGGATGCCAACAACTGCTTTATCGATATCCAGGCCGGTGCTGGCGGTACCGAGGCACAGGACTGGGCGTCCATGTTGCTGCGTCAGTACTTGCGCTATTGCGAACGCAAAGGTTTCAAAGTCGAGATCCTCGAGCAATCCGACGGTGAGGTTGCGGGTATCAAGACAGCGACCCTCAAGGTTGAAGGCGACTACGCCTACGGCTTCCTGCGTACCGAAACCGGCGTACATCGCCTGGTGCGCAAATCGCCATTCGATTCCGCCAACGGTCGTCACACGTCGTTCTCCAGCTTATTCGTCTACCCCGAAGTCGACGATTCGATCGAGATTGATATCAATCCGGCTGATGTCCGCATTGATACCTATCGTGCATCCGGTGCGGGTGGTCAGCACATCAACAAAACCGACTCAGCAGTACGTCTTACGCACGGTCCGTCCGGCATCGTCGTGCAGTGCCAGAATGACCGTTCACAACATCGCAACAAAGCCGAAGCATGGGACATGCTGAAAGCAAAACTGTTTGAACTGGAATTGCGCAATCGCATGAGCGAACAGCAAAAGCTGGAAGACTCCAAGACCGACGTCGGCTGGGGCCACCAGATCCGTTCTTACGTGCTGGATCAATCCCGCATCAAGGACTTGCGTACCAACTTCGAAACCGGTAATACCAAAGCGGTGCTCGACGGCGACCTGGATGATTTCATCGCTGCATCGCTGAAGCAAGGCGTATAAAAGTACCCTGTCCGACATACACATTCATCGCCATTTACATACAGATTGTTGCCTCCCATGACTACGCACAACGACGACGCTGCAGCAGCGCAACCGCAAGACGAAAATAAAATCATCGCCGAGCGTCGCGCGAAGCTGAGCACCTTGCGTGAGCAAGGTGTCGCCTTCCCTAACGATTTCCGTCCACAACACAAGGCTGCCGACCTGCACGAAAAGTACGATGGCAAGACACGTGAAGAACTGGAAGCAGAACCAGTTACCGTCACGCTGGCAGGCCGCATGATGTTGAAACGTGAAGCCGGCAAGAAGGCCGCATTCGCGACGCTGCAAGATGCATCCGGCGCAAAAGCTGACGGCCGCATCCAGATCTACGCAACACTGGACCTGACCGGCGAAGCTGCAATGGCGGCACTGCATCATTACGATCTGGGCGATATCCTAGGTGTGTCGGGTACGCTGTTCAAAACCAAGACCGATGAACTAACCATCAAAGTCACCGAACTGCGCCTGCTCACCAAGTCGCTGCGTCCGCTGCCAGACAAATTCCATGGCCTGGCCGATCAGGAAACCAAGTATCGCCAGCGTTACGTCGATCTCATCATGAATGAAGAGACGCGTCGTACCTTCAAAGCACGTACAGCTGCCATCGCATCGATACGCCGCTTCATGGCCGAACACGAGTTCATGGAAGTCGAAACACCGATGTTGCACACCATTCCGGGTGGTGCATCGGCCAAGCCATTCATCACGCATCACAATGCGCTCGACATGGAAATGTTCCTGCGTATCGCACCTGAGCTGTACCTGAAGCGCCTGGTCGTCGGTGGCTTTGATCGCGTGTTTGAAATCAACCGTAACTTCCGCAATGAAGGCGTATCGATCCGCCACAATCCGGAATTCACGATGATGGAGTTCTACGCTGCATACACCGATTACAAATGGTTGATGGACTTCACCGAGGCTGTTATCCGCCAGGCGGCTATTGATGCACACGGCACGGCAACCCTGACCTACGGCGGTCGCGAGCTGGATCTGGCCAAGCCCTTCCATCGCCTCACCATCGTTGGTGCGATCAACAAGTACGCACCGCAGTACACGAACGAGCAATTGCACGATGCAGCGTTCATCACAGCTGAACTGAAAAAATTCGGCGTCAAGCCACACGCGCATGCGGGCCTCGGCGCATTGCAGTTGGCGCTGTTTGAAGAAACCGCAGAAGCGCAACTGTGGGAGCCGACCTACATCATCGACTACCCGGTTGAAGTATCGCCACTGGCACGCGCTTCGGATACCGTACCAGGCATCACCGAACGCTTTGAATTGTTCATGGTGGGTCG
>JBEBUE010000049.1:0-11256 GCA_040393485.1 Herminiimonas sp. | reverse complement strand
CCCGTATTTGAACACCAAACCGGGCAGAAAAGAAACTCTCTTCATTTCACGGGATCGGGGTCCCACATGACATTTTAGGAGTGTTTTCAAAAGGCAGCTTTGCCTTCTCCCCGAAAAAGTTGTTTGCCAAGGGCACCGCTGCAGAATGCGCGACCCTATAAGTAACCAACTCCGACGTTTGCCGTACGCCAAGCGGCTGCAAACGATTTCTCTGATTCACGGCATGTGCAGGGTTCTACGAAATAATTCTTTTGTTTTGTGGTGGAGCCCTTTACTTGCCGCGTCAATCCTGGAGTTTTTAATGTTAAATCGAATTACCTCGGCGATGCGTAAAGCCGCCAAGCAGTCAGCACGACAGGTAATTGCGCATTCGACTGCAATGCGCACTACCAACAACAAAGTCGTTGCAACCGCACGCCACGCCGTCATGGCGCTGGGTCTGACAGCAATCGCAACTCTGGCTTTGATGTTCTTCAAGCCGGAAGTCGCGGAAAAAATCCAAGCCATCTCGCCGTTCTCGGACGCCGTAGCGGCCACACCATCGGATGAAGACCTGTCGCCTATCGCTAACCTGATGGATGATCCAGCCTCGGCTGCAATCGAAGATACACCGGTAGTCAGCAGCAATCCGGCCATGCTGGGCACCGACCTGCAACAGCAACGCGTGACGCAATGGATCTCCAAGCGCTACCGCGTGGCGAACGACGCTACCAATATGCTGGTTTCGGCTGCCTACCTGACTGCCAAGGAAATCAACCTTGATCCGCTGCTGATCCTGGCTGTGATGGCCATTGAATCGCGCTTCAACCCGTTTGCCGAAAGCCCGGTAGGTGCGCAAGGCCTGATGCAAGTCATGTCTAAAGTACATCACGACAAGTTTGCTGAAATGGGCGGCGCGCAAGCAGCACTGAATCCGGTTGCAAATATCCGTGTCGGCTCGCTGATCCTGAAAGAATACGTTGCACGTGGCGGCTCGGTAGAAGCCGGCCTGAAACGCTATGTAGGCGCTGCAGGCATGGATAGCGACGCTGGTTACGGTGCCAAGGTACTGGGCGAGTATGACCGCCTGAAAGCAGTTGCCAGCGGCAAACGTGTTTCCGCATTTGCAACCATGGCTAGCCGCGCAGCACCCAAAGCACAGCCAGTCGTGATCCAGGAAAAATCGGCAGCACTGGAAGACAAGAACACACAGAAGCTGGATGGCGACAAATTCACTTCACTGTAATTGTTGAGTTTGGATTGCACACAAAAAAAGGAGCCTCAGGCTCCTTTTTTTACGTCTGTACCCAGCTCGCCGATTCAGGATTTCACATGCTGCTCACGGAACGCCCGCAGTCGCGCCACCGCTTCCTGCAGGTTTTCCATCGAAGTAGCGTACGAGATGCGTACATACTGATGCGCAGTAGACGGGCCGAAGTCCAGCCCCGGCACGATCACCACGCCCGCTTCATTCAATATATCCACCGTCAGCTGATCCGCATCATCGGACCAGGCACTGCAATCCGCGTATACATAGAAAGCACCATCCGGCATGACCGGCACCTTGAAGCCCAGCTCTTCCAGTGCCGGCACTATATAGTCACGACGGCGTTTGAATTCAGCTTTGCGTGCTTCATAAATAGCCAGCGCTTCCGGCTGAAAGCAGGCCAGTCCGGCATGCTGCGCCAAGCTGGAGGCGCAAATGAAGAGGTTCTGCGCCAGCTTTTCGATAGGCTGCACCAGCTCCGGCGGCACCACCAACCAGCCAAGGCGCCAGCCCGTCATATTGAAGTACTTGGAAAAGCTATTGATCACGATGACATCGCTGCCCAGCGACAGGGCAGTAAACGGCTCTGCGTCGTAGCGTAAACCGTTATAGATCTCGTCAACGATAGTGAAGCCCTGCTTGCTGCGGACTGTCTCGACTATCTTGCTCAGCTCACCCGCCTCTATCGAGGTACCCGTCGGATTAGAGGGCGACGCCAGCAATACGCCGCTGGTCTGCGCGCCCCAATTCTGCCCGACCATCTCGGCGGACAATTGGAAGCGATGCTCCGGGCCACTGGCGATCATTTTGGCCTGGCCATCAAAGGCGGCGACAAAGTGACGATTGCACGGATAGGACGGGTCAGACATCAGCACTTCCGCGTCCTTTTCCACCAGCGCCGCACATGCCAGCAACAAGGCTGCCGATGCACCGGCAGTGACGATAATGCGTGAGGCATCGACCTCTACCCCATATACCGTTTGATAATGCGCGGCGATTGCAGCACGCAATTCAGGCAGACCGGTAGCCGAGGTGTATTGCAGCTTGCCGTCGGCCATCGCCCGCGTCGCCGCATCTATGACCGGCTGCGCCGCCGTAAAGTCAGGCTCGCCTATGCCCATGTGGATGATGTGACGCCCTTGCCGCTCCAGCTCAGCCGCCGTCTTTGCCAACTCCATGACATGGAAAGGCGCAATGTTTTGCAGGCGGGACGCAAGTTGTGTGAGATGCGAAGACAAACCGGATTCCTCAATGAAAACCGCCACCGGCATCCGTTACAGCCTGATGTTGGGCTAACGGAGCAGGTGGCGACCGAACTGACTGACTATATAAATACAGCGGGGGCAGGAAATCAGCCTTTGCGTCCGGCGTTGATTTCCACTTCACGTGCGCTGACAGCAAACTTGTCCAGCACGCCATTTACATATTTATGGCCATCTATGCCGCCAAAGGATTTGGTCAATTCAACAGCTTCGTTGATGACTACCTTGTACGGGATTTCGATGTGGTTCTTTAATTCAAACGCGCCGATCAGCAAAGCAGCGTGCTCCACTGGCGACAAGGCGGAAATTTCACGGTCTATCAAAGGCGCCAGCCCGGCGCGCAATTCGCCGACCTGCTTGACGGTGCCATACAGCAGTGCATCAAAATGTTCGGCGTCAGCCTTGTCGAAGCCGTGTGCCTGGCGGATGTGCGTTTCAATCACACGCACATCTTCATTATTCAGCAGCCATTGATACAGGCCTTGCAAGGCAAATTCACGGGCGCGATGACGCGGCGTACGGTTTTTGCTCGGATTAGCGTGGTCGGTTTTTTGGGTCATGGCTCACAAACAGCACGCCTGCATATATATAGAAGCCAGGCGCGCATAAAAGGTTATTCATACCTGCGCCGCATGCCTGCGGCGCAATTTCAAGAATGCAAGATTACTGCTGATCGTCAGCCGCGTCGGCCAGGTCTTCCAGCGCAATCGTCAGGTTTGCCATTTCCACGGCAACACGCGCAGCGTCTGCGCCTTTTTCTTCCATACGCGCTTCGGCTTGCTCGTCGGTGTCCGTAGTCAGCACCGCATTCGCGATCGGCAAACCAAAGTCGAGGCCAACACGGGTAATACCAGCACCGGATTCATTCGATACCAGCTCGAAGTGATAAGTCTCACCGCGGATCACCGCACCGATGGCGATCAGCGCATCGAACTGCAGAGTTTCCGCCATTTTGCGCAAAGCCAGCGGAATTTCGAGCGCGCCCGGCACCGTGACATGCAAGACATCTTCGTCTTCGACACCCAGGTGTTTCAACTCAGCCAGGCAAGATGCCAGCAAACCGTGGCACACATCCTGATTGAAACGCGCCTGCACGATACCGATGCGCAAACCCTGTCCTGCCAAATTCATTTCGTAGCTGCCTACTGTCATGGTGTTCCCCTTCATGCGCAAAGCGCGTTTAATTCAACTAATTCTTTTCGACTTTACTGCCAGCACCAACAAGTCATTGAAATAATGGTTCAATTCAATGAAATTTGAACGAATGCTCAATCATCTGTGCGTGCCTGATAACCAGTGACTTCCAGATCAAAACCGGCCATCGAAGGCATCTTGCGCTGGTTCGCCAGCAGCTTCATTTTACCTACCGACAGATCTTTCAGAATTTGTGCGCCTATCCCGTAGGTACGCAAATCCATATGTGCAGCACGTTGTTGCGGACGGCTTTCCGGATTGTTCAGTGCCTCGAACTGGGCAAAGAACTCGTCCGCCGATTCCTCACAATTGAGCAAGACCATCACGCCGCGCTCCGATTGCTTGATCGCCGCCATCGCCGAAGCCAGGTTCCACGAATGGGTGGTCGACTTGGTTTCCAGCCAGTCCAGCACCGAAACCGGTTGATGCACACGCACCAGGGTTTCCTTGTCTGCCGAGATATCGCCATGTACCAGCGCCAGATGGGCGCCGCCGCTAGGCTTGTCACGATAGACAATCGTCCTGAAACTGCCATGCACGGTTTCCATCGTGCGCTCGCCAACGCGGTCGACGATGGTTTCATGCTGGCTACGGTAATGAATCAGGTCGGCAATGGTGCCGATTTTTAAACCGTGTTCTTTGGCGAATTCAATCAAATCCGGCAGGCGCGCCATGGTGCCGTCGTCTTTCATGATTTCGCAAATCACCGCTGCCGGGGTCAGCCCTGCCAGTTCGGCGAAGTCACAACCCGCTTCGGTATGGCCAGCACGCATCAGCACCCCGCCCTTTTGCGCTTTCAGCGGGAAGATGTGGCCAGGTTGCACGATATCGGATGGCTTGGCATTTTTGGCAACCGCGACCTGGATAGTCTTGGCGCGGTCCGCTGCCGAGATGCCGGTCGTCACGCCTTCAGCCGCTTCTATCGAAACGGTGAAGTTGGTGCCGTAAGAAGTGCCATTGCGCGTCGTCATCATGGTCAGCGCCAGTTGGTCGCAACGCTCTTCAGTCAACGTCAGGCAAACCAGGCCGCGGCCGAACTTGGCCATGAAATTAATCGCTTCCGGCGTCACGAACTCGGCGGCCAAGACCAGGTCGCCTTCGTTTTCGCGGTCTTCTTCGTCGACCAGAATCACCATGCGACCAGCACGCAATTCGGTAACGATTTCTTGGGTAGTTGAAATGGACATAGATAATCTCGGAGTAGGCCGCTATTTTAAAGGATTTGCGCCCTTCCAGACCGCCAATTAAGGGATCAATTATGTTTATGCCAGCCAAACAGCCCCACAAACCTGATTCTCCTGCATCGGCAAGTATTGCGTTAAACACAATAAGCTACCAGGGGTCGCCTGACTCCGACAGGTGGGACGCGAAGCGCGCACTCATAAAATCGACAAAAGCAGTCACCTTGGCGGACAGGTTCAGGCGCTCCGGGTAGACCGCATAGATATCCGAAGGCGGCAGGCTCCAATCTGCCAGCACCTCGACCAGACGTCCCGAACGCAGATAAGGCGCCACATCCCATTGTGAACGCATCAGGATGCCATGCCCGGCCAGCGCCCAGGCCAGCGTAGCTTCGCCGTCATTGCTACTCAATGCACCGCGCACCTTGATGCTCTCCTGCCGCTTGCCGCGATGCAAATGCCAGCTGCCATAGGCGGCATCATTCTCGCGCAGCACGATGCATTGATGTTTCTGCAAGTCACGCGGCACCGCAGGCGGGCCGTGACGCTTGATATAGGCGGGTGCAGCACACAGCAGGCGGCGGTTGGATGCAATCTTGCGCGCAATGATGCGGGCGTCCGGCATCTCGCCTATCCGTATGCCGACGTCGTAAGCCTGGTCTATCAGGTTCACAGGCCGGTCGGACAGCTGCAATTGCACCTCGATTTCCGGATACTTTGCGATGAAGTCGGATACCGCCGGAACGATGTGTTTGCGCCCGAAACCAAAGCTGGCATTGATGCGCAACAAGCCTTTCGGCACAGCCCGGCTGCGACTGACGGTACGCTCCAGCTCCTCAATCTCGGACAGGATGCGCGCGCCTTCGGCCAAATAGATCTCGCCTTCATGCGTCACGCTCATGGTACGCGTGGTGCGATTGAGCAAGCGCACCCCCAGCCGCTGCTCCAGGTTGGCCAGTCGCTTGGTCACCGCTGGCGGCGTCACACCCAGCTCACGCGCCACGGCTGCCAGGCTGCCCTGCTTCACCAGAACCGAGAAAAAGGCTAAATCAGAGAGCTCATTCATTATTAAATAAAAAGAAATAATAGACTGAATAAAGATGAATTATATGCTGCTTTAACAGCTATACAATCCTCTACACGATAAGCCGCCGCCGTCAGGAGTCAACTATGTTAGAAGGGTTTCCAGGGTTTGCTGGATTTGAACGACACAGCGCAGAAGTCAATGGTGTCAGGATCGCCTATATCAAAGGCGGCAGCGGACCCGCACTACTCCTGCTGCACGGCCATCCGCAAACCCATGTGATCTGGCACAAGGTTGCCCAGACCCTGGCGCAACACTACACCGTCATTGCCAGCGACCTGCGCGGCTATGGCGACAGCGACAAACCACAAGGCTTGCCCGACCACAGCAATTACTCGAAACGCGTGATGGGCGAAGACCAGATTGCATTGATGGCGCATCTGGGCTTCAAGCAATTCCTCTTGATGGCGCACGACAGGGGCGGCCGGGTCGCCTATCGCATGGCACTCGATCATCCGGAAGTCATCAGCAAACTGGTGATACTCGACGTCGCACCCACGCTGGCCATGTATGAAAAAGCGAATCGCGCTTTCGCTACCGCTTACTACCACTGGTTCTTCCTGACCCGCCCTGCCCCGTTCCCGGAAACGCTGATCAACTCACATCCGGATGTCTATCTGCAGCACACCATCGCCGGACGCAGTGCCGGGATGAAGCCATTCACACCAGAGGCCTATGCCGAATACCTGCGCTGCCTGCGCGACCCGGCAACCATACATGGCATCTGCGAAGACTATCGTGCCAGTGCCGGCATAGACCTCGAACATGAACGGGCTGACCTTGCCGCCGGCAATAAAATCCAGGCACCGATGCTGGCCTTGTGGGGCAAGCATGGCGTGATCGAGCAATGCTTCCAACCGCTGGATGAATGGCAGCATCTCGCTGCCAACGTCCGCGGCCACGCCCTCGATTGCGGCCACTACATACCGGAAGACGAACCACAACTCTTGCTGGATGAAGTCTTGCCCTTCTTCGCAAACTAACTGCCAACTCAGAATACGCATCATGTCTACACGCACGCTATACCAAAAACTGGTGGACTCGCATACAGTCAGCCGCCTCGATGCGCAGCACGTCCTGCTGTATGTCGATCTGCACATCATGAATGAATACACCAGCCCGCAAGCTTTCGCCGGCTTGCGGGCACAGGGACGCACGGTGCTGCGGCCACGCCAGCAACTGGCCGTGGTCTCGCACATTATTCCAACCCATCCGGTGCAAGTCGGACAGCGCGTCATCTTCGATCCGCCATCCGCGCTGCAGGCCAGCAACCTGAAAAAAAATTGCCGCGAATACGGCATCAAACTGCTGGACACCAATGATGTCGAACAAGGCATAGAACACATCATCGCACCGGAACACGGCTGGGTACGTCCGGGTATGGTCGTGCTATGCGGCGACAGCCACACGACGACTTATGGCGCACTCGGCGCACTCGGCTTCGGCATCGGTACTTCTGAAGTCGAGCACATACTCGCAACGCAGACCCTGGTCTATCGACTCGCCGATAACATGCGCATACGAGTAGATGGCGCACTACCAATTGGTACTTCGGTCAAGGATTTGGTCTTGCTCATCATCAGCCGCATCGGTGCGCAAGGCGCGCGTGGTTATGCGGTTGAATTCTGTGGCAGCACCATAGATGCGCTGTCGGCAGAAGCGCGTATGACCTTATGCAATATGGCAGTCGAAGCTGGTGCACGTGCCGCATTGATACGTCCCGATGCCACGACCTTTGCTTACATCCGACAACATGCTGTCGACCTTGATGAAGCTGCATTTGCACAGGCGCAGCAAGACTGGCAAACGTTGTACTCAGAGCCGGATGCACAGTTTGAAGTCGATCATCATTTCAACGCCGCTGACGTCGCACCCTACATCACCTGGGGTACCAGCCCGGATCAGGCGATACCGATCGACGGCCACATACCGGACACCGCGCACAACGACAACAAGGCCTTGCACTACATGGGCTTGTCCGCCGGTGCATCATTACTCGGCATGCCGATAGAACGCGTCTTCATCGGCTCATGCACCAACGGCCGCATCGAAGACTTGCGCAGCGCAGCCAGCATCATTGCAGGCCGACATGTCGCTGCCGGCGTACGTGCGATGGTGGTACCAGGTTCCGGCAGCGTACGGCGCCAGGCAGAACAGGAAGGCTTGGCCGATATCTTTATCAATGCAGGCTTTGAATGGCGGCAACCGGGTTGCTCGATGTGTCTTGCCATGAATGACGATGTACTGACGCCGGGTGAACGCTGTGCCTCGACCACCAATCGTAATTTCGAAGGACGTCAGGGACGTGAAGGCCGGACCCATTTAATGAGTCCGGCAATGGCAGCTGCAGCGGCAATACGCGGTTGCATCACTGATGTACGTGAACTGAATAAGGAGTTAGCCCATGTCTGACGCGACATTGCTGGAAGGAGTCGCCGCACCTTTGTTGCTGGCCAATCTCGACACCGATCAAATCATGCCCAAGCAATTCCTGCGCATCATCGACAAGGCAGGCCTAGCACAAGGCGTCCTATACGATCTGCGCTTTCATCCGGATGGCGGTCCGCGCCCGGACTTCATCCTCAACCAGCCCGCTTTCAGTGCCAGCAAATTCCTGATCGGCGGCCCCAACTTCGGTTGTGGCTCCAGCCGTGAACATGCAGTCTGGGGCCTGCAGCAACTTGGCATAGAGGCCATCATTGCACCCAGCTTTGGTGAAATTTTCTTCGGCAACGCACTCAACAATCGCTTGCTGCTGATCGCGCTGGAGCAGGAAAAAGTAGATGCACTCTTGGCCGATATGGCCGACGGCAATCATCAACTGACGATAGACCTGAACGCGATGACTGTCAGTACGGCGCAGCGCAGCTTCCCGTTTACGCTAGGTGCACGACATCGCCAAATGATCGTCGAAGGGCTGGACATGATCGGTGCGACCATGCAGCTCTTGCCTGAGATAGAGCGCTTCGAAGCAGCCCACGACGCCCACTCCCCGTGGGCCAAGGTACTGCCCGCGGTATAACCGCAACATCCAGGGATCAGGGCAGATCCCGCACGATTTGATAGTCCTTATCGCTGACGGGTACAAAGCGCGTCACGTTCAGTTTGCGCATCAGGCTTTCATTGGCGTTGCCGCCGCTATCAAGGAAGACGCCTATGATCTTTTTCTTGATATCGGCGCACAAGCCACTGCGCAAGACAAAGGGATTACGCGGGATTGCCGCTGAGCGCCACAACACCTGGAAATCATCAGCGCTGACACGACCATTTTCATTCAGCACATTCAGCGTGGAACTGGAAATGAAGGCCGCATCGATCTTATCTTTCCTCAGATTGGCAATAGACTGGTCATGTGCACCGCTATACACCACATGCCCGAAGTATTTTTCCAGCGGCATGTTGATTTCACGCGCAAACACATGGCGTGGAATCAAGGCACCCGAAGTGCTGTCCGGATCGACCAGAGCCACTTTTTTGCCGCGCAAGGAAGTAATCGTCTGGTAAGGACTCCCCTTACGCACGACCAGGATCGAACGATAGAAGGTATCTTCCTCCCGCTGCCCCGGTGCGCTGCGCGATACCGTGGCAAAAGCAGTGACGCCCGGATCCTGCTTCTTCGCCGACACATAGGCCGCAGGTCCGAGACGAGCCAGGTCAACTGCACCAGATAACAAATCCTCGATCACTGCGCCATACGAAGTCGGCATCACAACTTCAACCGGTATGCCAAGCGCGGCCTGCAGGTCCGCGAACAAAGGTTTCAGGGACGCGACATCCTTTTGCAAATCACTCTGCGGCACCAGTGAAAAATGCAGGCGTGCCGGGCGTTCGCATTCGGCCGCCTGTGCAAACGAAAGCTGCAACAAGAGACATAAGAAAAATATCCGGCCCAACAGCGACTGCAACATGCGGAATGCGGTATGCATAATGCTTCCTCTATGTAGGGGAGAATCTGCCACGGCGCAGTATCTCAACTATTTCCGATGCCGGCACCGGTCGCTTGAAATAAAAACCCTGTACCTGATCGCAGCCTGCGGTCTTCAGGTGCACCAGTTGCTCCTTGCTCTCAACACCTTCAGCCACTACCTGCAAACCGAGGTTATGCGCCAGCGAAATAGTCGATGCGACGATCACCGCATCGCTATTGTCATTACGGATGTCACGAATAAACGAGCGATCAATTTTGATCGCATAAATAGGTAGTTGCTTTAGGTTCTTCAGGCCCGAGAAACCGGTACCGTAATCATCCAGGGCAATACGCAAACCGTAGGCGCGCAATTGCTCCAGCACCTTGTTCGCCGTATCGAAGTCTTCGATGAAACAACCTTCGGTGATTTCCAATTCCAGCAAAGCAGGGTCTATCTGGTAGCGTGCCAGCGTATCCATCACGGTTTCCAGCAAGGCACTATCTTTCAACTGCTTGGGAGAGACATTAATCGCGACCGGCACCAGCGGCAAACCGGCGGCACGCCAGGCGACGATTTGCCGGCAAGTCGCATCGATTACCCATCGTCCCAGGGGTACGATCAAATCATTTTCTTCGGCCAATGCGATGAAGTCATTGGGAAAAATCAAACCATGTTCCGGATGCTGCCAGCGCACCAATGCTTCAAGACCGACCACGCCAAATTCCTGCAATTCCACACGCGGCTGGTAATGCAGGCAAAACTCGTCATCGCGTAGCCCGCGTTTGAAACGCGTCAGCAATTCAACATCGCGGGCCGACGATGCATTCAGCGAACTATCGAAGAAGCGATACGTGCCTGCGCCAGCCGCCTTGGCGTTGTACATGGCCGCATCAGCATGGGTCAACAGGGTCTCCACGTTCTGGCCGTCGCGCGGATACAGTGCAATGCCTATGCTGGGACTGATTTCTATATCGTGGCCATCAAGATCAGGGAACGGCGCACGCACTACATCCACCAACTTGGCTGCAACCTTGGCGATATCGTTTTCGGATGTCATCTCTGAAATCAGCATGACGAATTCATCGCCTCCCAGGCGCGCCAGCAAATCATACTCACGCAACGATTCGCGCAGACGCCGGGCCACGCCCTGCAGCAAGAGATCGCCGACCGCATGGCCCAGCGTGTCGTTAATCAATTTGAACTTGTCCAGATCGAGGAAAAACATGCCGTACAACTTGCGGCTACGCCGCGCGCGCGCCAGTTCTGCTGCTGCCAGTTCGTAAAACAACATGCGATTGGGAATGCCGGTCAGGTAATCATGCGAGGCTTGTAGCAATGCACGCCCCTTCTCTTGTTCCAGTTGCCCGATCAGGCTGCGTTT
>JBEBUE010000048.1:0-11413 GCA_040393485.1 Herminiimonas sp. | reverse complement strand
GTGAGCGTATCCGAAGTCAGCGCAATGATCATGATAGGTGCGGCAGCCGGATTTACCTTGCGGTAGGACGGATTGCTGGGCATCCCGGTCGGCAGCAGCGTGCGTGCCGCATTGATCGCAGCCTGCACATCGCGTGCAGCACCGTCGATATCGCGGTTCAGGTCAAATTGCAGCACCACATTGGTCGAGCCCAGTGATGAGCGCGAGGTGATTTCATTGACGCCGGCGATGCTGCCGAGTGCGCGCTCCAGCGGCGTGGCAACGGTTGCCGCCATGGTGTCCGGGCTGGCGCCGGGCAGCGATGCACTGACCGAAATGGTCGGGAAATCCACCTGCGGCAACGGTGCGATAGGCAGCAGGTTAAAACCGAGCATGCCCGCCAGCGCGATACCTATCGTAATCAGCGTGGTCGCAACTGGCCGCGCAATAAATGGCGCAGAGATGTTCACGTTGCGCTTCCACCTGCAGCACGGGCAGCAGCACGACGTTCCTGCCACTCTTTCAGGCGTTGTGCCTGTTTGGCGAAGCCGAGGTAAATCACTGGTGTGGTGAACAGCGTGAGCAACTGGCTGACGATCAGGCCGCCGACCATGGTGACGCCGAGCGGATGACGTAGCTCATGTCCGGCACCGGTACCCAGCATCAGCGGCAAGGCGCCGAGCAAGGCTGCCATGGTGGTCATCAGGATAGGGCGGAAGCGCAGCAGACAGGCTTTGTAAATCGCTTCGCGCGGCGCGAGGTGTTCTTCCCGTTCCGCATACAGCGCGAAGTCAATCATCATGATCGCGTTCTTCTTCACGATACCGATCAGCAGCACGATACCGATGATGCCGACGATACCCAGATCCAGCCCCGCGACCAGCAAGGCCAGCAGCGCACCAAGGCCAGCCGAAGGCAGGGTCGAGAGGATGGTGACCGGATGGATGTAGCTTTCATACAGCACGCCGAGCACGATATACATGGTGACGACCGCAGCAAGGATCAGCAGCAAAGTGCTGCTGAGTGAGGCGCGGAAGGCTTCGGCCGCACCCTGGAAGCTGGTTTCCACGCTAGGCGGCAGGTTCAGCTTGGCTTCTTCCGCCTTGATCGCATCCACCGCTTTGCCGAGTGAAGCACCCGGCGCGAGGTTGAATGAAATCGTTGCCGACGGGAACTGCGCCACATGGTTGATCGCCAATGCGGTAGGACGCTCGATGATTTGCGCGACTGAAGTCAGTGGCACTTGTCCGGTCGCGGGGAAGACCAGTGTCGAGCTGGTGCCGCCGGTACCGTTGGTGGTGTTGGTATTGTTGTTGGTCACTGGCACATACAAACCTTCCAGCGAAACCGGGCCGCGCCTGCGTCCTGCTTCCGCTTCCAGCACCACGCGGTACTGGCTAGATTGCGTATAGATAGTAGAGATCAGGCGCTGGCCAAAGGCGTTGTACAGCGCATTGTCGATGGCAGCGACAGTGACGCCGAGCCGACCTGCGGTTTCACGATCTATCTGGACATAGGTTTGCAAGCCCTGGTTTTGCAGATCACTGGCGACGTCCACCAGTTCCGGTATCTCTTTCAGGCGCGCCAGCAGCAATTCATTCGATTTCGCCAGGTCAGTCGAGTCTGGTGAACTGAGCAGGAATTGATACTGGGTTTTGGAGACGCGATCTTCAATCGTCAAATCCTGCACCGGTTGCATGTACGCGGTAATACCGGGGATGCGTGAGGTAGCCTCGTTCAGGCGACGGATGATGTCGCTGGCAGAAGCATCGCGCTCGGCAAACGGCTTCAATGTAATTTGCATGCGCCCTGTACTCAGGGTCGGATTCGCGCCATCGACGCCGATGAAGGAAGCCAGGTGATCGACATCCTTGTCTTTCAGGATGACATCGGCCAGTGCCTGCTGGCGCCGCGACATCGCTTCAAAGGAACTGGTTTGCGTCGCTTCGGTAATGACCTGGATCAAGCCGGTATCCTGCACCGGGAAAAAGCCCTTAGGCACGATGACATAGAGCAGTGCGGTCAGTGCCAGCGTCAGGCCGAATACGCCCAGCGTGGCACGCGGCCGATCCAGCACCCATACCAGTGCACGGCCGTAAGCAGCGACCATGCGATTGAATTGCTCTTCGCTCCATTTGCCGAGGCGGGTTGGTTTGTTTTCATGCTCAGAACGCAGCAGGCGGGCGCTCATCATCGGCGTCAGCGTCAGCGATACAAAGGCAGAAATCAGGATGGCGACCGCCATGGTGATCGCGAATTCATGGAACAGGCGACCAACCACATCACCCATGAAAAGCAGCGGAATCAATACTGCGATCAGCGATACCGTCAGCGAAATGATGGTGAAGCCGATTTGCTTGGAGCCTTTGAGTGCGGCTTCCATAGGCGAATCGCCTTCTTCAACGAAGCGTGCAATGTTCTCGATCATGACAATCGCATCGTCGACCACGAAGCCGGTCGAGATGGTGAGTGCCATCAGCGTCAGGTTATTGATGGAGAATCCAGCAAGGTAAATCACGCCAAAGGTACCGACCAGCGACAAAGGCACGGCGACGCTAGGAATAATGGTGGCGGAGGCGCTGCGCAGGAACAGGAAGATCACCATCACCACCAGCGCTATCGCCAGCAGTAATTCAAATTGCGTATCGTCTACTGACGCACGGATGGTGGTGGTGCGGTCGGCAATCACCTGCACATCGACCGAACCCGGCAATGAAGCCTGTAGCTTGGGTAACAGGGCTTTAACCCGGTCCACCGTCTCGATCACGTTTGCACCCGGCTGACGCTGCACGTTCAGGATGACACCGCGCGTACGATCCACCCAGGCTGCGAGGCGCAGATTTTCTGCGTCATCAACGATTTGCGCAACGTCGCTCAGGCGCAGCGGATTACCGTTTTTCCAGGCGATGATCAGATTCTGGTACTCGGCCGCAGATTTCAACTGGTCGTTGGCATCAATGGTCGATGCGCGTTGCGCACCGTCGAAGCTGCCTTTGGCCTGGTTAACGTTAGCCGCAACGATGGCGGTACGGATGTCATCCAGTGACAAGCCGAGCGAAGCCAGGGCTTGCGGATTGCCCTGGATGCGTACAGCAGGGCGCTGGCCACCAGCTATGCTGACCAGGCCGACGCCGTCAACTTGCGATAACTTTGGCGCCAGGCGGTTTTCCACCAGGTCGTGCACTTTAATAATGGGCAGTGTCGGCGAGGTGATCGCGATAGTCAGCACAGGTGCATCGGCCGGATTCACCTTGCTATAGATAGGCGGCATCGGCAGATCGCCCGGCAGTAAATTACTGCCGGCATTGATCGCGGCCTGTACTTCCTGCTCGGCGACGTCTAGTGATAGCCCGAGCGAGAAGCGCAGCGTGATGACCGAAGCGCCACCCGAGCTGGTCGAGGTCATTTGATTGAGGCCCGGCATCTGGCCGAACTGGCGTTCCAGTGGTGCGGTAACCGTGGTCGAGATGACATCCGGGCTGGCGCCCGGATACAGCGTGGTGACCTGGATGGTCGGGTAATCAACTTCCGGCAAGGCAGACAGCGGCAGCAGGCGATACGCCAGCAAGCCTGCCAGCAAGATGGCGAGCATCAAGAGCGAGGTGGCAACCGGACGCTCAATAAAGATGCGAGATGGGTTCATGGTGCAGGATACTCAGTACGACGTTAGTTGGATGGAGCAGCCGGTTTGTCCTGCTTATCTTTCCTGCCTCCGCCGTTTTGCTGAAACCATGCGCGACGTTCTTCCGGGCTCATATTCTTCAGCTTCTCTGCCATTTCCGGCGGGATGTTACGACGCTTGCTGTCTGCTGGCGGCGCACTTGCACCTGCACGCTGCTTGGGATCGGCGGCGATGACTTCGACCTTGCCGCCTTCGCGCAGGCGGTCGGTACCGTCGATCACGACTTTCTCGCCCGGTTCCAGCTTGGCTTCGACTGCCATCCAGCCACTGTCGATCGCGCCGGGTTTGACCACGCGGGTGCTGACTGTGCTGTCGGGATTGACGACGTATACATAGAAGCCTTGCGCGCCGCGCAGAACAGCTGCCTGCGGTACGGCCAGCGCATCTTTCAAGGTATTGAGCTGCATGACGACGCTGACGGCCTGGTTAGGGAAGAGTGCATCGTCCAGGTTCGGGAACATTGCCTTGACCTTGATGGTGTCGGTGGTGACATCGATTGTGTTATCGACTGTGGACAGTTGACCGGTCGCCAGCTTGGTTTTGCCGGTGCGATCCCAGGCTTCGACTGCCATGCTTTCATTCGCACGCAGGCGGCTGGTGATGGCCGAGACGTTAGCTGAAGGTACGGAGAACACCAGTGCGATAGGGCGGGTTTGCGTAATGATGACGACGCCGTTGGTGTCTGAAGGCTGCACCACATTGCCGAGATCCGCCTGTTTGAGACCGACGCGACCTGCGATAGGCGCGGTGACGCGGGTGTAGGACAACTGCAGTTTGGCGCTGTCTACCGTGCCCTGGTCGGATTTGACCGTGCCTTCAAGCTGGCGTACCAGTGCTTCCTGGGTATCGAGTTGCTGTTTGGGGATGGCGTCCTTCGACAATAAATCCTTGTAGCGGGCAAGGTCGATGCGGGCGTTATCGAGTTGCGCCTTGTCGCGCGCCAATACACCTTCAGCCTGGCCCAGCGTGGCCTGGAATGCGCGCGGATCGATTTGTGCGAGCAATTGACCAGCCTGCACTTGCTGGCCTTCCTTGAAATTGATTTGCTGCAGTACGCCGCTGACCTGCACCCGCACGATGGCGGTATTGGCGGCATTAATGCTGCCGATGGCGTTCACGGTGACCCGTATATCCTGCCGCCGCGCTTCTGCTACCGATACCGGTTGCACCATATTTGCCCCGCCGAAACGGCCACCGCCAGGCCCCTGTGCCGCCTTGTTATCGCTGGACGGGTTTTTCCACCACCAGAAGCCGAGACCTGCAGCAATCAGTATGACAATGGTCCAGATCAGGATACGGCGAGTTCTGCCGGGACGCGTGCGATGAGGACGGGATGGAGGTGGTGTTGTTGGCGTGCTGGTGTCGGTATGGTTGTTCATTTGCGGCGGGTGATATCTGCGCGATTTGGGAAATTGATTATATTGCGCATTTGCATAAAAAACCTGAGCGTTTCATTACTTTACAAAAGCGCGTAAAAGCGAAGGAATAACTTTACATTCGCGTGCTTAAAATAGCCTGAAGCTTGCACGATCGCGTATGTAGATGACCCGCCAGACGGGCAATGGGACAGATGAGGGCAGGAAATGAATAATTCCGTATTTGTAGAAATTCAGTTTTTTATGCTGATAGCCTGCACCTTCGTGATTCCGATCGGCATATACAGTTACATGATGTGGAAGCGCTCGATTTCGCGCAAAGTCGTCCTTATGTTTGGTGTGCTCCTGATCGCGGTGTCGGGCGGGAATATCTTCCTTCTGCATTTGCTGCGCATTATGGCGAAGGGGACGCCGTCCTTGCTGGACGACAGTATTTTTGCGTCGGAGATGTCAGTGGCGCTTTATCTGGTACCAGCTATCTTTGCCGGTATAGGCGTGAATATCATTTCACATATCTTGATCAGCCATCTGGCTGAGGCCGAGAAGAAATTCGACAAGGAACATAAAGAACGCCGGTAACAGGTACCGGCGTTCAGTGTGTGGCAGGATTCAGGCCTTGTGTGCCTGACGGGAATCATCAGGCGCTTCAGCTCTTTCATTCAAGCCGTAATCGCGCAGCACATGCGCCACCCGCAGGCGGTAATCTGCAAAAATATGATCGCGTCCGGCCGCCTGCGCCTTGCGGTGGACTTCCAGATTGCGCCAGTTTTGCACCGCCGCTTCATCACGCCAGTAGGACAGCGATAAGACTTTGTCTGGATTGGTCAGGCTCTGGAAGCGTTCGACGGAAATGAATCCATCCATTTTTTCCAGGTGCGGGCGGAGTGCCGCCGCAGTATCCAGGTAATTTTGCTTCAATTCCGGATGCGGAATAACTTCAAAGATGATGGCTATCATTGTGATGCCTTTAGGGTAGACAAGACGCCCATGCAATTCTCCTCTTATAGTTGTCAGTGATACTGACATATGAGTGCTATCTTAGCTGAAAATATGATCTTGTACACCGGAAAAAATATCCGCCTGAACAAACGACAGCGCTTATAGTCAGATGGTCTACAGTCCAAGACCGGGGACGGTATTGACACCTGATAAGGATCGCCAAGGAGATTGCCATGAAAAAGATTTGTCCTTGCCTGTGGTTTAACGGACAGGCAGAAGCTGCAGTCGCTTTCTACACATCAACTTTTAAAAACTCCCGTGTGCTGGAGACGACCTACTATCTGGATAATATGCCGCTGCCGAAAGGTACGGTGATGACGATGCGCTTCGTACTGGATGATCAGGAGTTCCTCGTTTTGAACGGTGGTGCTGATTTCAGTTTTACGCCTGCCACTTCCTTTGTTGTCTATTGTGAGGATCAGCATGAAGTCGATCACCTGTGGAGCAAACTATTGGACGGCGGCAAGGAAGGTCAATGCGGCTGGCTCAGCGACCGTTACGGTTTGTCGTGGCAGATCGTGCCCAAGGCTTTGATAGAAATGCTGAAGGGCGGTGACGCTGCCGCCGCACAACGTACGGTTGCTGCGATGATGCATATGAAGAAACTGGATATCGCGACGCTGGAACGCGCATACAAAAATGCCTGAGCGGGACTAAACCGGCTCAGGCATTTTTTTTCAGATCAGCATGCTTCAGGCTTCGCCGCCATATAACTGCGCTGCGGTGACGCCGACATCGAGTCGCGTCAAAGGCAATGGTTGCGGCTGTAAAGTCACGCCCAGTTTTTGATACACGGCTTCGCTGGACAGGCCATAAGGTGCGGCGTCGTTGTTATCGAACGCGTAGTAGACCTCGTCAACACCAGTCAGCAGCATCGCTGCCAGACACATAGGGCAGGGATGGCCGCTGGCGTAAATCACGCTGCCTTTCAGGTTCGGACGTCCCAGCTTCTGGCTGGCGACACGGATGGCTTCCATTTCCGCATGCGTGGTCGGATCATTGCTATGCACAATGTTATTGACACCTACCGCAATCGATTCGTCGCCGATAGCCAGCACGGCACCGAACGGACGACCGCCGCGTGTCTTGTTGTCCTTGGCCAGTCGTACCGCCTGGCGCAGAAAATTTTCGTGTGGGGATGACATGGTGAGCTCCTTTGTGATTGTTCTACGGTCAGTCTTGCCAAATGGCTTGCTATCGTCAACGTGCGCCAGCGGCGCGCAACAACGCCACTATGGCTGTGTAATTACGGCGCTGCGCGTGCTCTAGCGGCCTGATGCCGTCTTTGTCGGCGAGATTTACATCAGCTCCGGCCGCGATCAGCAGATGCACGATTTCCTGATGCCGGGTGCCGCCATTAGAAAGAATGATGGCTTCCAGTAAAGCGGTCCAGCCGAGGCGATTGATGTGGTCTACCTTCACGCCCGCATCGATCAGGGTGCGCACGACTGCAACGTGGCCGCGCTCCGCGGCCGGTATCAATGCAGTTCCTCCGTAGCGATTGGTACTGCCGAGATCGGCGCCATGCGCCAGTGTCATCCTGAGTATTTCCAGTCGTCCCTGTGCACCCGCCGGCAAGTAAGGACTGTCCTGGCGCGCATCCTTCGCGTTCACGTCGGCACCGGCCGCGATCAATTCACGCGCAATGGCAATGCGGTTATGGTCGGTCGCCAGCAATAAAGGCGTGTGACCCAATTCATCACGCATCTCCAACTGGCTACGGCTTTCAGCATGCTGCAGGATGGACTGGACGGCAATTAAATCATTGTTCGCAACGGCATTGAGCAAGGGCGTCGCGTGAACGGGGAGTAGAAGCATGAGGCAGGCGAAAACGAGCAGCGAGTATATGCGTTTAAACATCGAACGTTTCAACTTGGCAAGATGGGTTATCTGTATAGACAGCATTCTAGGTAGGCGCTTGTGGATTTGAAAATTAAATGTTTGAATGCTGTTCAGTGGTTTTGCCAATATCTACAGTTGTGCCGCCTACGGAAAGCATCCCTATATACATGTCAGCCCCGAAAATACTCGATCCGATACTTATACGCAGTTTCCTGGCCGTCGCCGACACCGGCAGTTTCACGCGCGCCGCAGATAGCGTCCATCTGACGCAATCGACGGTAAGCCAGCAAATCCGGCGCCTCGAAATCCAGTTTGGCTGCGATTTGCTAGACCGTAATGGCCGCTACGTCGCCACCACACCAGAAGGCGAGCGCCTGCTTGCCTATGGCCGTCGCATCATGCAATTGATGGATGAAGCAGTCGAACAGGTAACGCAAAGCGTGGAGCTGGGTGAAATCCAGCTGGGGGTACCGGAAGACTTTGCGTCACACGCACTGACACCGATATTGGCAGCATTTGCAGAAAACTATCCGGGCATACGCCTTGAGATCACCAGTGGCCTGAGCCATGAACTATGGCGTTTGTTTCAACAAGGCAAGCTGGATATGGCGCTGGTAAAACAACGCCAGGGTAGTGCGCCCGGCATCGCCAGCTGGCCGGAGCCGTTGTGCTGGGTTGATAGTCGCGTCCGTCCCGCTGCCACGCGTAATCCGATACCACTGGTGGCGTTTCCTATCGGTGGCCTGTACCGTAATGAAATGACGCATGCGCTGGATGCCACCGGGCAGCGCTGGCGCATAGGCTTTGTCAGCACTAGCCTGGCCAGCGTCAGTGCCGCAGTACAGGATGGATTGGGGATCAGCTTGTTGCCACGCCGCCTGGCTGGACAGCACAAGATATTGGACGAGGCGGATGGCTTTGCCCGGGTGCCCGATCTGGAGTTAAGTTTGCATGTGCAGGATGGCGCATCGACGCATACCAAAACCTTAACTGCGGAACTAGTCGCCGCTTGCGACGTCATTATGACAATGTAGAAAAATTGGCATTTACTGCAGAGGGCGTGTACAACGAAGTCTGGCTTGCAGCGAATGCCGTACGTAAACAGTTGTATTAAAGGTGAATGTAGTAGCAGGAAGCAGGTATTTTTTGTCGATTGAACGATCCATATTAATAGAGGAGCGCACGCATGAAAACCATTCCAGTCCTAACACTATTAACAGCTGCTATCGTCGCAGCCGGCTGTGCCAGCTATGGCGGAGGCCCGACTGCAGAAGCCGTGATGCAGCCTACGGCAGGCAATACCACTAACGGCACGGTCACCTTCAAGCAAAGCGGCGACAAGGTCCTGGTCAGCGCCCGCATTACCGGTTTGTCGCCTGGCCTGCATGGCTTCCACATCCATGAAAAAGGTGATTGCAGCGCGCCGGACGGCATGAGCACCGGCGGCCACTTCAATCCGGAAGGCAGGAAACATGGTGCTCCCGGTCATGCAGAACACCATGACGGCGACTTTGGCAACCTGTCGGCTGACTCCAATGGCAACGCCTCCCTCAACCTGACCAGCAGCCAGATTTCGCTGGATCCGAATGCGCGCAACAGCATCATAGGTAAAGGCTTGATCGTGCATGCAGACCCGGATGACTTCGTTACCCAGCCAACCGGCAATTCCGGTAAACGCCTGTCATGCGGTGTGATCAACTTGAAATAACTGATCGAAACCGAGGCGGAATCCTTAGCTCGCTGAACTGCGACACGGATTCCGCCGTGGAGAAACACACATGCTGATTAACTTCGCCAGGGCTATCGTCTTCTCTTGTGCATTGTTGGGCCTTGCCAGCAAGGTACTGGCACAAGTGCCGATACCGGTGCGCACGATCGAGTTGCATGATGCCGCACCAGTCACGGTGAAAGGACGCCTGAAAGGCCCGAATCAGGCGACCAGGGACTTCATCGTCCACGTCAAACAAGGCGCAACCCTCAAAGTCAGCTTACAGGCTAGCAAAGCCAGCTCGACGCACTTCAACATCCTGCCGCCGGACAGCCAGACCGCATTATTCGTCGGTGAAATGCAAGGCCTGAGTAAATGGCAGCAGAAGATAGACGTGACAGGGCACTACACTGTACGGCTTTACCTCAATCGTGCAGTGGCACGGAGAGGCGGCACATCTGATTACAAATTGAAAATCTCTGTCCTGTAGCGCACAACGCTGCCATATAGGAGCAAGTCCTTCTCGATCATGACGGACGCGTGATGATGGCCCGGCCTATGCGCGCCGCGATGTCCATCACCCACTGGTACTTCCCATCCCGCTTGCCACATACCGCTTCGCCTTTTATAAGGCATGATGTGCGCCTCGGCTTCAATTAATTAATATGGATAAAGCAGATGGATCAACCGATGGATAATCATATAGCGCCAGTGGCACTGGAGAAGGCTTACAGGCTCATCAATCACGGACCTACCGTACTCGTCTCGGCCAGTCACGCAGGTGTAAACAATGTGATGGCGGCTGCCTGGTGCTGTGCCCTGGATTTTGCACCGCCCAAATTAACAGTTGTGATCGATAAGGCGACGCGGACGCGAGCGCTGGTGGAGAACAGTGGCAATTTCGTGATACAGGTGCCGACTGTGGCGCAGCTGCAATTGACACACGATGTCGGTAGCAAGAGCTTGCTGCAGGAATCGGACAAGCTGGCACGTGCCGGCGTGGAGTTGTTCCGGATAGATGGCTATGAGATGCCATTTGTCGCCGGATGCTCGGCGTGGCTTGCATGTCGCCTGATACCCGAGCCGCATAATCAGGCTACCTATGATTTGTTCATCGGCGAAGTGGTTGCTGCATGGTCAGATACCCGCGTCTTCAGGGATGGGCACTGGCACTTTGAAGATGCGAGCCCCGAATTGGGCAGCTTGCACTATATAGCCGGTGGCAATTTCTATGCCATAGGCAAGGCACTGCAGGCCGATACCGGCGAATAAATCTGCTGCGGGAACGAGGTTGTTTGAAAAGGGATGCTGGCAGCATCCCTTTGTCGTTTACTGATGCAATCGATCGCGGTGTGTTTTTTCAGTCCTGCGCCAGTCCCATGGTGCTACAGGATGCGCATCAGCCCATAAACCAGCGCGTTTGGCGCGCGCTTCAAATTCCGCGAATTCGTATTGCCCGCGTTCTTGCGGGCTTTGCTCATGCGCGTAAGCCTTGTACCACCAGCCGAGGCCGACCGTAATCAGTGCGAGGCCGCTGTCCAGAGTCTTGGGGCCATTCGGTGCGGAGCGGGGCGCTACCATCACTTTGCATATGTGGCGCGTGTATTGGTCACGTGCATTGCACACCAGATTCGCTTGTTGACCGAAGGTCAGCTCACTCAATGCCTTGCGTGCGCGGTTGCCGTAGGCTTGCTTGCGCTCCGGGGCATCGATGCCGCCCAGCCGAACGATCATTTTTTTATATGAACCCGGTTTGCCACAGCGTGCTTTCAAGGTGTCGCCATCGGTGACGCCGACCACCAGACAATTTTTATAAGTGCGCTCATA
>JBEBUE010000047.1:0-11584 GCA_040393485.1 Herminiimonas sp. | reverse complement strand
TCGTGCATGTCATGTTTGGCCAGGACTTGCTCGAAGTCACCACCTTCCGCGGCACGTCGACAGACGCAGCACCCAAGGATGAACACGGCCGCGTACTGCGCGACAACACCTTCGGCGAGCAGCATGAAGATGCCTTGCGCCGCGACTTCACCATCAACGCGATGTACTACGATCCGGCCACGCAGACCGTGCTGGACTATCACGGCGGCATGGCCGACATCCGTAACAAGACCTTACGTATCATCGGCGTCCCGGAAGCACGTTACCGCGAAGATCCGGTGCGCATGCTGCGCGTCGTACGCTTTGCCGCCAAGCTCAACTTCGTTATCGACCCGGAAACCAGCGCACCTATCCGCGTCATGGCACCTTTGATCAATAACGTTCCGGCAGCACGTGTATTCGATGAAATGCTCAAGCTGTTAATGAGTGGTTCTGCCCTCGCGTGCCTGCAGCAATTGCGCAAGGAAGGGTTGCATCATGGCTTGCTGCCTTTGCTGGATGTCGTACTCGAACAACCACTGGGCGAGAAATTCGTCCGCCTCGCACTGGCCAGCACCGACGAACGCGTAAAACAAGGCAAACCAGTTTCACCCGGCTTCCTGTTCGCATCATTGCTGTGGCATCAGGTACTGGAAAAATGGAAGGCTTATCAGGCTGCTGGCGAGTATCCGATTCCGGCGCTGCACCTGGCGGCCGATGATGTGCTGAATACCCAAACCGACAAGCTCGCGCTGCAACGCAAGATCGCATCCGACATGCGTGATATCTGGGCAATGCAACCGCGCTTCGAACGCCGCATTGGCAAGTCACCATACAAATTACTCGAACACCTGCGTATGCGCGCCGGTTACGACTTCCTGCTGCTGCGCTGTGCATCTGGCGAAATCGATAGCGAAATCGGTGAATGGTGGACCGCTTTCATGGAAGCAGACGGTCCGGGACGCGAAGCCTTGCTGGCGAAGAAACCAAGCAGCACCGCTGAAGCCGCCCCGGCCAAGAAGCGACCACGCCGTCGCCGTTCACGCTCGACTGGTGGCAGCCCAGGTGGTACTGCCAAAGCAGAATGAGCGCAGCGTCAGCTTCAGTAACCGCATATATCGGCATAGGCTCGAATCTGGGCAATGCCACGGATAATGTCTTGTACGCGTTGCGCGAGCTGAATCAGCTCGTATCCACTCGCCTGCTCGCGCAATCATCGCTATTCCGTACCGCACCGATAGATTCCAGCGGCGATGATTACATCAATGCGGTTGCATCTGTCAGCACCAGCCTGTCAGCCGAAGAATTGCTGCAAGCCTTGCTGGCGCTGGAACAAACGCGCGGCCGTGAACGCCCTTACTTCAACGCACCGCGCACGCTGGACCTCGACCTGCTGCTGTATGGCGATGCGATGATCAACACCGACACACTGACCGTGCCACATCCACGCATGACCAGCCGTGCCTTCGTACTCATTCCATTGCTGCAAATCGATCCCTTCATTCATATTCCGGGATTGGGTGCTGCACATCAATTTGCACCGTCGGTGGCAGATCAGGCCATCAGCAAGCTGGCCTGATATCTTTACCCGCTCCCCACATCACATACTGATTACTCCATACACGAGGCCAGCATGCAAATACCTGTAATCGTCCAAACCGTCGGCTTGTTGACGCTGTCGAATATTTTCATGACAGTTGCCTGGTATGGCCATCTCAAAGGACTGGCATCCAAACCGTGGTGGATCGCCGCACTCATCAGCTGGGGCATCGCGCTCTTCGAATACCTGCTGCAAGTCCCGGCCAATCGCATCGGCTATACGCAGTTCAGTTTGGCCCAACTGAAAATTATGCAAGAAGCGATTACACTCACGGTGTTCGTGCCCTTTGCGATTGTCTTTATGGATCAGCCTTTCAAGCTGGACTACGTCTGGGCAGCACTCTGTCTGGTCGGCGCGGTTTATTTCATCTTCCGCACCTGATTACAGCTGAAATAACAGCTGCAATGCCATCGTAATATCGCCTATAGAAAAGGTCTGGAAAGTATTTTATGGATTTAGAAAAATATAAATACATCGTGGTCGAAGGTGCCATCGGTGCTGGCAAAACTACGCTGGCACGCAAGCTCGCGACCCAGCTCGGCGCGCAGACCTTGCTGGAATTGCCGGAAGAAAATCCCTTCCTCGAAAAGTTTTATCGCGACGCGGCGCGTTATGCATTGCCGACGCAAATGTTCTTCCTGCTGCAACGCATGAATCAGCTGCGCGACCTGGCACAACCGGATTTATTCGATGCACGCATCGTGTCTGACTTCCTGCTGGACAAAGACCCTATCTTCGCGCGCCTGACCCTGAGCGATGACGAGCTCGCGCTCTACCAGCAACTGTACGATCACTTGCGTCCGCAAGCACCTTTGCCTGACCTCGTGATCTACCTACAGGCAGAACCACAAACCCTGATCGATCGCATCAAGAAGCGCGGCATTGCGATGGAAGCTGGTATTTCGGAAAACTATATGCATCGCCTGTGCGACAGCTATAGCCGTATCTTTTACGAGTACGACACAGCCCCCTTGCTGATCGTCAACACCGAACATCTAAACCCGATTGATAACGATGAAGACTTTGCGCTGTTGTTAACGCGCATCGCCAACATGCGCGGAAAACGCGAATTTTTTAGCCGTGGAGAATAAGCATGTCCAGCTATTTGCAAGAAAGCGATCAACGTACCAAAGCCATCACCATTCCGACCCTATTCGCGATGCGCGAAAAAGGTGAAAAGATCACCATGCTGACTGCCTACGACGCCAGCTTTGCAGCATTGATGGATATGTGCGGTGTAGAAACCTTGCTGGTCGGTGACTCACTCGGCATGGTCTGCCAGGGCCATACCTCGACGCTGCCGGTCACCATCGATGAAATCGCCTATCACACCGCAAGTGTTGCACGCGGCAATAAAACTGCCTTCTTGCTGGCCGACATGCCTTTCGGCAGCTATGCCACGCCGGAAGACGCGTTCCGTAATGCCGTCAAACTGGTGCAGGCTGGTGCGCAAATGGTAAAGATCGAAGGCGGTGCATGGGTCGTCGATACCGTGCGTTTCCTGGTCGAGCGAGAAATCCCGGTCTGCGCACATCTAGGTCTGACGCCGCAATCGGTACACCGTTTCGGCGGCTACCGCGTACAAGGCAAATCTGCAGAAGCGGCAGAACAATTAAAAGCAGATGCGCTGGCCTTGCAAGCAGCAGGCGCTTCCCTGCTGGTGCTGGAAGCCATTCCAGCCACCTTGGGCAAAGAAGTCACAGACATCCTGACGATGCCGACCATCGGCATAGGCGCTGGCCCTGACTGCTCGGGCCAAGTCCTGGTAATGCATGACTTCATCGGCGTCTTCCCCGGCAAGAAGGCGCGCTTCGTGCGCAACTTCATGGAAGGCCAGACCAGCATAGAAGGTGCAACGCGCGCCTATATTGCAGCAGTCAAGGATGGTTCCTTCCCTGCTCCGGAACATTGCTTCTGATCAAAACTCATTCGGTTATAGAGCCACTCCACTAGTGACCGCGGAGGCAAAGATGGAGACATTGGATCGGCAACTGCGGTATTTCATCTGTATCGCCGATTGCGGAGCGCTATCGAAGGCCGCGGACGTACTGGATCAAACACAATCCGGTCTCAGCAAGCAACTAGCGATGCTGGAGACAACGATCGGACAATCACTTTTTGTACGTACAGGTCGTGGCGTAGCCCTGACCGAAGCAGGCAAGCTGCTTTATGCTTCAGTACAGCCTGCCTATCGAGGCATCGACTTCGCAATCGACAGCATCCGGCAGCAAGGTGTTACCCAGGGTACCGT
This sequence comes from Herminiimonas sp., assembly GCA_040393485.1. Lineage (GTDB taxonomy): Bacteria > Pseudomonadota > Gammaproteobacteria > Burkholderiales > Burkholderiaceae_D > Oxalicibacterium. The sequence goes on along the minus strand of JBEBUE010000047.1, from coordinate 7,754 downwards.
GCGCGTAGCGGCGGTTCATACCTTGAGCCACTACTTCACATCAGATCTCGTCGCCCGCTTCGTCAGCGCGCGGCCAAACGCGAACCTTTCCATCATGGGACGAAGCTCGCCTGAAGTGGTCGCCCTGGTGGAGAGCGGCAAGGCCGACATAGGGCTGGTTTACGATTCCGCCGTGGACACCGCATCCGTTGTTTCGCAACCACTGTTTGACGACAATATGGCATTGATCGTACGTCTCGACAGCCCGCTTTCGGGGCCGCAGGATCTGACGCGCACGCCATTGCGCCTGGTCGGTTTTCCTTCCCACTATGCGCTGCGCCGCATGCTGCAAAGTGCCGGCCTGCAGACTGAATTCTCTGCCGAAGCCGAAACCATAGACACCATGCTCAGCCTGGTTTCTTCAGGCATGGGCGCCTGCATCCTGCCATCGCGCATTCCCGACAAGTTCCTGGCCAATTTCGAACTGCATAAACTGCCAATATCGCATCCTCTGCTCAAGCGTCGTGTCGTGATCCTGACGCAAGCAGGACGGCCCCCGCCGCCCCTGCTGAAAGAGTTCATACAATGCGCTACCACACTGGCAGATGAACTGCGGGAGTATCCGGCGGAATAGCTGCTATGAGCTGACCTTCATGGCTTCCTGTGATGTAGATCAAGACTATAGGGGCTTGTTGTCCATTTGGCGGCAACAGCGAACTACAGGAGACACACATGAATGCCACACTCAGGGAAAAGTCCTACTTCGACCAGCGCGCGACGCAGGAAATGAAGAAGCACTTGCGCACAACCCAACGCACTACCCAGGAAACAATGGCCTATGCCTGCCGCATTCTTGCGATGACCGGGCAGGAAGCGGGCTTGGCGGGACAAATCAGCTTTCGTTCCGAACGCCCGGGCGCTTACTGGACACTGCGCTTCGGCCTCGGTTTCGATGAAGCCAAGCCGGAAGATTTCATCGAAGTCGATCGCGATCTGAACACGCTCACCGGCGAAGGCATGCCCAACCCTGCTACACGTTTCCACCTATGGGTATATGACGCACGTCCCGATGTAAATTCTATTATCCACACGCATTCGCCATGGGCGACTACACTCGCAACCGCGCGCCAGCCACTGGTCATCGCCCAGATGGACATGACCCCGTTGTACGACGACTGCGCTTTCCTTGGGGAATGGCCCGGCGTGCCTATCGCCGATCAGGAAGGCGTCATCATTTCCGCAGCACTGGGCAAGAAGCGCTCCATCATACTGGCCCATCACGGTTACCTTACCGCCGGTGCCACCTGCGAAGAGGCCACCTACTTGTCCGTCTATCTGGAGCGCGCCGCACGCTTGCAAGTCCGCGCCCAATCCGCTTTCGGCCCACTGACTCCGGTGGACGGCGAGCTCGCCGCCGAAGCGCACGACTACCTGCTCAAACCGTCCATCGTCAATGCAACCTTTGACTATTGGGCGCGGCAGACACACGGTATCCAAGCGCTGGCGCTCAAGTGAGCCGCGACCCTCGCCTCCCATTTCTCCAAAGGACGTCACGATGACAACCCCAGCACCGCAGGTGGCGCGTTCGCGCCGCCAATACATCACCGCCGGCCTGGCCAGCATGATGGGTACCACCATCGAGTGGTACGACTACTTCCTCTACGGCACTGCCGCGGCCCTGATCTTCAATAAGATATTCTTTCCTACTTTCGACCCCATCACCGGCACCCTGGCTGCGTTCGCAACTTACTCAGTTGGCTTCTTTGCACGGCCATTCGGAGGTATCGTATTCGGGCATTTCGGGGATAAAGTCGGACGCAAGTCTATGCTGCTCATCACGCTGTTCCTGATGGGGATTCCGACGATCCTGATTGGCCTCATCCCGTCTTACGAAAGCATAGGCCACTGGGCTGCCGTACTACTGGTCATTATGCGTTTCTTGCAAGGCATTGCAGTCGGTGGCGAATGGGGTGGTGCCGTCCTGATGGCCGTCGAGCACGCTCCTGACGGCAAGAAGGGCTTCTTCGGCAGCCTGCCGCAAACAGGTGTTGCCCCGGGTCTGATTCTCTCTTCGCTGGCCATGGGTGCGGTAGCAACGCTGCCGGAACAAGACATGCTGACGTGGGGTTGGCGCATACCGTTCCTCGCTAGCGTCGTTCTATTGCTGGTCGGCTGGTTCATCCGCGCCAAGGTGAGCGAGTCACCCGACTTCGAGCATATGCAGACCAAAGGCGACAAGGTCGAGATACCGGCGCTCATCGTGCTGAAGCGCTATCCGCGTGAAATGCTGACGGTGATGGGCGGACGGTTGGCTGAAGTGACCTGGTTCTATACTGTCGTTACCTTCTCGCTGGCATACGCCACCGGCACACTGGGAATCCCGCGCACCGTAATGCTGGATGCGACAGTATGGGGAGCCACGGCAGCCCTGTTCACCATGCCCCTGTTCGGCATACTGGGCGATCGCATCGGCTTCAAGTGGATTTTCGTAGCCGGAACCGCAGGCATCATTCTGTTTGCCCCCACCTTCTTCACGATGCTACAAAGCAAGGACCCCGGCACCATCACACTTGCTGTCGTTATCGCCGTTGGCGTGGTCTATGCAGCGCTGTATGGTCCTCAGGGCGGCTTATTCTCCGCGCAATTCCCGCCAGAAGTTCGATATAGCGGTATTTCAATAGCTGTCCAAATCTCGGGAGCCATCGGTGGTGGACTGGCCCCGCTGATCGCGACCTCGCTGCTTGCTTACGGCGGCGGTGACGCGCGCTACATCGTATGGTATTTGAGTGGCCTCGGCGTCATTGCAATCATCAGCTCCCTGTTCATGCATCACCCGTCGCGCTTCGCACTTCCCGACGTGGCAAGGTTGAAGAGGCAGGCATGACACAAGCACACATCGACTACTATTTCTGGATGAACTCTGACTGGGCGTATCTGGGCGCTGATCGGCTGGAAGCATTGGCAGTACGCCAGCGAGTGAAGATCCGGTATAAACCGGTGGATCTGCCCAATGTGTACTCGCGCACCGGCGGCATGTTGCTGGGGCAGCGCGCTCCAGAGCGACAAGCCTACCGCGTGACCGAGTTAAAACGCTGGTGCCACAAACTGGGCATCCATGTGCATCCGCAGCCCAAGTACATGTGCCCCAATGCTGATCTTGCGTCGTGCATCGTGATTGCGGCAGATCTGCAAGGCATCGCGATCCCGCCTCTGTACAAGGCCATACTGCGCGCCGAATGGGTAGAGGAACGTGATATCTCCGACGAGACGACCTTACGCGAGATACTGAACGATCAGGGATTGGATAGCGCCGCGCTGCTGCAAGCAGCCAGCAAACCCGAGACCGTTCAGCAGTATCGCAACTACACCGACGAGGCGGTGAGCGCAGGCGTCTTTGGATCGCCCTCGTATATTTATCGTGGTGAGTTGTTCTGGGGCCAGGATCGGCTGGAAATGCTGGAAGAAGCGATCATCGGTATTTGATCGACACTCCACGCCTGAGACCAAGCTCAGGCGTGGAGCATTTTCATAGACACAGCAAGGACTTATTACAACTGTTGTGCGGCAAACGTATTGCAATCGTTAAGCTGACCGCGCTGGATACCACGCTGGAACCAGCGTACACGTTGTGCCGAAGTACCGTGCGTGAATGAATCCGGCACCACTACACCTTGTGCTTGGCGCTGCAAGGCATCATCACCAATCGCACTGGCGGCCTTCAACGCACTTTCCACATCGCCGTCTTCCAGGATGCTACGCGCCTGATTCGCATGGTAAGCCCATACGCCGGCAAAGCAATCTGCCTGCAACTCGACCTTCACCGACAATGCATTCGCCTGCTTTTGCGTACCACCGCGACGTGCCTGATCGACCTTATCCATGATGCCGCTGATGTGCTGCACATGATGGCCAACTTCATGCGCGATCACATAAGCTTGCGCAAAGTTGCTGGAAACACGGAAACGATCACGCATGGTCTGGAAGAATTCCAGATCGATGTATACCTTCTGGTCACCCGGGCAATAGAAAGGACCGGCTGCCGTGTCGCCGGTACCGCAAGCAGTCGGTGTCTGTCCGGAGAACAGCACCAGCTTGGGCCTGCCATAAGTACTGCCGTTTTCACGGAAAATCTGCCCCCAGACATCTTCGGTATCTGCCAGCACGGTACCGACAAAGCGCGCGGTCTGGTCATCCGCTGGCGGGCGTTGCGCCGGTGCCTGCTGCGATTGCAATTGGCCAGGGCCACCGCTGAGCAAACTGATGATGGTGGCGGGATTAATGCCGAGGAAGTAGGAACCGAGCAAGGCGATCACGATGGTGCCTATGCCTATCGAGCGACCGCCGAAACCACCGCCACCACTGCCGCGTCTGTCTTCCACATTATCGCTTTCGATTGCCTTCCCATTTCATGCTGCCTCCCCCGGCTTAAAACACGTTACGCTAGCTTAGCGTTTTTCCAATTGCTCGTAACGGGCAAAACTATTCTTCAATTTGTCGTCCGCCGCATCCGGGCTATTGATCGTCACGTCCAGATCTTTCAGCAAACCGTCTTTCAGGCCATACACCCAACCGTGTATGGTCAGATCCTGGCCGTTTTCCCACGCATCCTGCACGATGGTAGTCCGGCACACATTGGCGACCTGCTCGATCACGTTCAGCTCGCACAAACGATCATGCTGAGCCTGTGTCGGCAGGGCATCACCCAGATAGCGACCATGCTTTTGATGTACATCCTGGACATGGCGCAACCAGTTATCGGCCAGGCCGACGCGGCGCCCTACCATCGCAGCGTGCACGCCCGAGCAGCCATAGTGGCCGCAAACGATCACATGCTTGACGCGCAATACATCAATCGCAAACTGCAGCACGGACAGGCAATTCAAATCTGAATGCGCGACCACATTGGCGACGTTGCGATGGACGAATAATTCGCCCGGTTGCAAGTCGACGATCTCATTCGCCGGGACACGGCTGTCGGAACAGCCTATCCATAAATATTCAGGGGATTGCTGAGCGGCAAGTTTGGCAAAGAAATCGGCGTCCTGCGCCACCATTGCTGCTGCCCAGTTTCGGTTCTTCTGAAACAGTTGTTCCAATTCCAGCGGTTCTTTTTTAGTCATCTTTTTCTATCATGCTGCAGCATCGCTACGCCGGCGGCATAGCCGCGATGGCTGCCATTTTATCCGGAATTGAGTAGTCCGGATAAAGAGCATGGAAATGATGTGTAACTGCCGCTACTGCTCTGCCAACAGTTGTCGCTTGAGTTTGTCATCCACTGGTTTGTTACCCAGCCAGATGCGCATTACGGCATTGTAGAAAGGTGCATCGGCCAGCGGCTCGAGTATGCGTTTGCCGTTCAGTTGCACCGTCATGCCGGAAGCAGGTACCCAATCCACCTGCAAGAGATCGCCCTCCTTCAGTTGGGCAACGGATGCAAACATCGTATTGAATTTTGCCATCGATGGTGCCAGCGTCGCGCGTTCCGCCGCATCGGTATTTTGCTCGATGCCGGTGCTGAATGCCTTGGCGAACTCGCCGCTGGCTACCTCTCGCAACATCACGATGCTGACGCGCCGTGCCCCGGTAGCCGCCAATACTTCAGCGGTAGAGGTTTTCTTTTCTGGCAAATACAGACCCACCACATAGACCTTGAAGATCAGCTTGCTGCGGATACCGGCACCATTCAGGCGCAAATCCTGATTCGCCACCCGCACGCTGTCATCCAGCTTGACCCCGGCCAATTCAACTGCTGCTGCGTTGCCGGAGAAGAACACTGCACTGCATAAGGCCAGCATGCAGCCTATCGCCTGTAACGGTTTCATGGTGTCTCCTGTGATGGATGTGGAGCCAGCATAGAAGCTTACGGCACTGTGATCAACAAAAAAAATGCCGGTCGACATATCGACCGGCATTTTACTGGGATCAGGAAACCTTATTCAAAGAATTCCTTGACCTTGTCTTTCCAAGACTTGGTTTGCGGGCTGTGCTTGGAGCCGCCTTCCACCGTCAATTGCTCAAACTCACGCATCAATTCCTTCTGGCGCTCAGTCAGGGTGACCGGTGTTTCCACGATCACGTGGCAGAACAGATCGCCAGCATAACCAGAGCGTACGCCCTTGATACCTTTGCTGCGCAGGCGGAAGGTCTTGCCCGACTGCGTCCCTTCAGGAATCGTGAACGAGGCCTTGCCATTCAGCGTCGGCACTTCGATTTCACCACCGAGGGCTGCTTTCGCAAACGAGATAGGAATCTCGCAATGCAGGTCGTCGCCATCACGCTGGAACATCGCGTGCTGCTTGATGCGAATTTCCACATAGAGATCACCTGGCGGACCGCCATTCATACCTGGCTCACCGTTACCGGACGAGCGGATACGCATGCCATCATCTATCCCTGCAGGGATTTTGACTTCCAGTGTCTTGTTACGCTTGATCTTGCCCGCGCCGCTGCAGGTACCGCAAGGCGAAGGATTGATCTTGCCGCTGCCGTGGCATTTCGGACAGGTTTGCAGCACGCTGAAGAAACCTTGCTGCATGCGAACTTGGCCATGACCACCACAAGTCGTACAACTGACCGGCGAGGTGCCTGGTTTGGCACCGCTGCCATCACAGGTTTCACAGTTATCCCACGACGGTACACGGATAGTCGTGTCGTAACCGTGCGCTGCTTGTTCCAGTGTAATTTCGAGGTTGTAGCGCAAGTCTGCGCCGCGATATACCTGCGGGCCGCCACGTCCACCGCGACCACCACCAGCCTGGCCAAAGATGTCGCCAAAGATATCGCCGAAGGCATCAGCGAAACCACCGCCGCCTCCGCCGCCACCCATATTCGGATCAACGCCGGCATGACCATAGCGGTCATACGCATCGCGCTTTTGCGGATCCGACAGCATCTCGTAGGCTTCTTTCGCCTCTTTGAATTTTTCTTCCGCACTCTTGCTATCCGGATTACGGTCCGGATGATGTTTCATTGCAAGCTTGCGATACGCCTTCTTGATTTCCTCGTCGGAAGCGTTCTTCCCTACGCCAAGAATTTCGTAAAAATCACGTTTTGCCATTTTGTAGGCGCCTTGTTCTATCTAAACTAAAACGCCGAATCGACGGTTTTTTATTAAAAAACCATACGACCCGGCGAGTCTGCACAGCACAGACGATGACAAACGCAAGACACTTCAAGACAATAATTTGAAGTGACCAGCGGTGCCATGCATCCGACCGCTAGACCATTAAAAATTACTTGTCTTTGACTTCTTTGAAGTCAGCATCGACGACGTCGTCTTGCTGCGGTTTGCTGTCAGCATGGCTATGACCGGCATCACCTGCGTCACCACCAGCCGCGCCTGCCGCCTGTTGCGCTTGCATGTCGGCATACATTTTTTCGCCGAGCTTTTGCGCTGCAGTAGTCAGGGCTGCGGATTTTTCATCGATGACGGCTTTGTCGCTGCCTTTCAATGCTTCTTCCAGCTCAACAATCGCTGCTTCGATTTTTTCTTTCTCACCGGCTTCCAGCTTGTCGCCGTATTCAGCGACTGCCTTACGCGTCGAATGCACCAAGGCATCGCCCTGGTTGTGCGCTTCTGCTACTTCCTTGAGGCGCTTGTCTTCTTCTGCATTCGCTTCCGCGTCTTGCACCATCTTTTGAATTTCTTCTTCGGTCAAACCGGAGTTTGCCTTGATGGTGATTTTGTTTTCCTTGCCGGTAGCCTTGTCTTTCGCGCCGACGTGCAAGATACCGTTGGCATCGATGTCAAAGGTCACTTCAATTTGTGGCGTACC
>JBEBUE010000046.1:0-11589 GCA_040393485.1 Herminiimonas sp. | reverse complement strand
GTACGGCTCGTCATTCCGCCTTGCTGGCCAATCCTTACTTTGCACCGGGACGTCGTTTGCGTAATGGCCTGGCCCAGGCAGCACGACGCGGCGTTGATGTCACGCTGTTGCTGGGCATAGGCCACTATCGGTTCCAGGATGTGGTGGCACGTTCCTTTTATCGTGGTTTGCTGAAGGCAGGCGTCAAGATAGTTGAGTACCGCAAGACGCATTTGCACGGTAAGGTGGCCGTGATTGATGATACGTGGGCGACGGTTGGTTCCAGCAATTGCGATGGCTTCAGCCTGTTCCTGAACCAGGAAGCCAATGTGGTGGTGCTCGATACCGAGTTTGCGCAAACGCTGCGAGGACAGATAGAGCAGGGGATAGCCGACGGCGTCGTGATGAACTGGGAAGAGTACGCCAACATTCCGCTGTACAAGCGCATCTTCTATCGCTTCTCCTACTTCGTTTATAAAAACATGATGCGTGTAATGACCTGGGGTAAGTCGAACGAGTAGTTGGCGACTGTCACCATCAATCACTTCAAGCTCCTGCCGCCTATGGACAGCAGATTTCTAGCCGTCGCCGACGCATAAATTAAAATGGATTTACACTACGCTCTGTAACGTGGCGCTGATATACATTGAATATATGATCAATGTTGTCGGCGCCACTATTCTTTAGACTACCGATTAACGGGTTAGAGCGATATGTCCACGCAGAGTAGTGCAGCAGCGCAGCAGGGAGTGACCGAACAGGACGGCTTGCCGGAACATGAGCGGCGCTGGGCTATCGTCTCGGTTGCGATTGGGGTGGGCATGGCATCGCTGGATACGGCGATCGCCAATACCGCTTTGCCGGCGATGGCGATGCAGCTGAATGCGACGCCAGCTGATTCGGTCTGGATCGTCAATATTTACCAGCTGGCGATGGTGGCGACCTTGCTGCCTTTCGCCGCGCTGGGCGAGATACTTGGTTATCGCCGCGTTGCAATTTTTGGTTTGCTCTTGTTTACGGCAGCTTCGCTGGCTTGTGCTTACGCGTGGTCGCTGCCAACGCTGGTGATCGCGCGCTTCTTTCAAGGAGTGGGAGCCAGCGCGATCATGGGCGTGAATACCGCCTTGCTGCGTTCTATTTATCCGGCCCGCATGTTGGGCCGCGGCCTGGGTACCAATGCACTGGTGGTGGCGGTGGCTTTTGCGGTCGGCCCGACTACGGCCTCGCTCATTCTGTCGGTCTGGTCCTGGCCCTGGCTGTTTGCGGTCAATGTACCGCTGGGTTTGTTTGCCTACTTCCTGGCGCGCAAGGTCTTGCCACATACCCGGCGTGCGACCCATAAATTCGATGCCCTGACCGCTATTTATAATGCCGGTGCCTTCGGCTTGCTCATACTTGCCATTGGTGAAGGCGCGCATCTCAGCGATGCCAAAACAGTGGCGCTGGAATTACTCGGCGCGCTGGTTTTTTTCATCCTCCTGTTACGCCGGCAAAAAGGACATGCTGCACCCATGCTGCCGGTAGATTTGTTCCGCCGTCCGCTATTCACTTTGTCTGCGTTGACGGCTGTCTGCACTTTCGCGACACAAAGCCTGGCCTTCGTTTCGCTGCCGTTTTACTTTGAATCCGTGCTCGGCCGCTCGGCGATAGAAACCGGCTTCCTGATTACGCCGTGGGCTGTATTGGTCGGCATCATGGCACCAATAGCAGGGCGTCTGAGCGATCACTACCCGCCGGGTTTGTTGGGAGGTATTGGTTTGTCCGTGCTGTCGGCAGGTATGGTTTCACTGATCCTGATATCGCCTGATGTGTCCGTGTTCGGTATCTGCTGGCGCATGGCAGTATGCGGCATAGGCTTCGGCTTCTTTCAGGCGCCTAATTTACGCGCCATCATGAGTAGCGCACCACCGGAACGCGGTGGTAGTGCCAGTGGCGTGGTCGCGACTTCGCGCTTACTGGGGCAGGCATCCGGCGCAGCGCTGGTCGCCTTCTGTTTCATCATCTCCACGCAGCACGGCGAAACGCTGGCACTGGGCTTGGGAGCAGTTTTTGCAGCGATTGCCAGTATTGCGAGTTTCATGCGTTTGTTTGTGCAGCAAACCAAATAAAAAAGCGGGCATCGTTATGATGCCCGCTTTTTTCATGTCACTAAATGTCTGGCTTAAATGTGCAGCCATGCGCCTTTGAAGACGACAGGTCCGGTCGGGCCGTTCGGATTCGGTGAGCCGCCCTTCGGTTCCAGCGTGACTGCCAGTAAAGGAATCGAATCAGGCGTCGATCCTTCTGGCATAGGCAGCGTCACGGTGCCATCGCTGGCGATCAGGCCGAGTGAACGTGGCGCACCTTCCTTCGGCACGGCCCACAATTCCAGACTCTTATCTTCAGCCACGGCCTGACGTGTCACCACCTTGATGACCATTTTGTGATTATGCGCATCGCCGGTAACCAGCGCGATAGGCTGTGCCTGTTCGTTGGTCAGCGTGGCAACAAACATAGGGGCTTGGGGTACGGCGACTTCTGGTTGGCGGGCCAGCAAGACGGCGATGAGCACAGTAGCCAGGGCGGTCGAGGCCATGCCCAGGCCGCGCCAGAAACTCAGGTCTTCGCGCAGGTTAAGCCAGAAGGATTTGCGGCTTTGTTGTTCCGTTTTCTTCAAGCCTATCTGCTTCGAGATGACGCGCCACACTTCCGGTGACGGTTGCACCGGCGTTGCGAATTCAGACATCGGGTTCAGCCGGTCCTGCCATTCGTTGATCGCAAACCGGAGTGCGGCATCATCTGCCAGCCACGACTCCAGGCGTCGTCGTGCACCAGCCTTGAGGGTGCCGAGTGCATATTCGGCTGCCAGCATTTCTCGTAAGGTGGCGTTTTGTCGGACGTTTTGCCGTATGGTCATACGCCCTCCAGTTTGGTCAGGCACAGGCGCAGCTTTTCCAGCCCGCGTCGTACCCAGGTTTTCACGGTGCCTATCGGCAGTGCCAATTGCTCGGCAACTTCGCTATGCGAGAGGTCATGGTAAAAGGCCAGCGCAATTGCTTGCCGGTGCAGGCTTTCCAGCTTGGCAAAGCAACGTGCCAAAGCCTTGGATTCATCCGAGATCTGCAATGCCTCGATCGGGGTTGGATCTACACTTTCCAATGCGTCCATGACTTCCTTGTCAAAGTTGTCGGCATCGATTTCCACTGCACCATCGAGCCGGCGCAAGGTATCGAATGCCTTGTTGCGCACGATGGTTGTCATCCAGGTCATGGGAGCGGCCAGACCAGCCTGATAGCTGGCGGCGTTGTTCCAGATGCTGACAAAACTCTCCTGTATGACGTCTTCAGCCAGTTCGCGCTTAACTAATATACGCAGCGCGAAGCCAAACAGTTTCGAAGAAGTTGCATCGTAGAGCTGGCGGAAGGCATCGCCGTCCTTGCGGGCAGTGGCGGCGAGCCAGGTTTTGAGTTGGCGGGTATCAGTTGTCAATTTTCAGTCCGTTTCTGGGAAGGCTGGAATAAGTGCTTGATTGATAACATTGCTGTACCGCATTTTTTATTATTGCAATGCGCAGATTACCTCATGGCAGGCAGAAAATATGCTTTTTTTAACAATTCCATTTAGTCCGGCTGAGGCCTATACCCTTACTTTTTCGTAGCTGGCTACAATGGAGCATTACTGATAGACGAGTATGGAAGCGCGATGGCGACAGAGAATGTGCGTTTGGATAAGTGGTTATGGGCGGCGCGTTTCTTCAAGACGCGGACGCTGGCGACCGATGCTGTTGACAGGGGAAAAGTGAAGCTGGAGCAAGAGCGAACCAAACCGGCACGCACGGTCAAATGTGGTGATGTGCTGCAGATTGATAATGGTTCGACCGAGTGGGAAGTGGTCGTGCAGGCTTTATCCGATGTGCGTGGTTCGGCCGAGATGGCGCAAAAGCTTTATGCGGAAACGGAGCAAAGCCTCATACAGCGCCAGCAGGAAGCGGATCGGCGTAAGTTTTTCAGGGAGCCTGGACTGGATATCAAGGGCAGGCCGACCAAGCGTGATCGCCGCTTGCTGGATAAAACAAATCAATAAGTTGGCGGAGCGGCGCAGTCAAAGTCGCTGTCATGCGCTAGTATTGAACTAGCAATTTAATAAATCAGTAAATCAGCCGCGAGGAGACGTTTATGGGTCAATACATTGCACCGTTGCGCGATATGCAATTTGTACTGCACGAATTACTGCATGTTGCAGATGAATTGAAGGTTTTACCCAAGCATGCTGAGATCGATGCCGACATCATTAATCAGGTGCTGGAAGAAGGCGGCAAGTTCACCTCCGAAGTCCTGTTCCCGCTGAACCATAGCGGCGACCGTGAAGGTTGCAAACTGGATAGCACCACACACGAAGTCACCCCACCCAAAGGTTTCAAGGCCGCTTACGAGCAATACGTGGCCGCTGGCTGGCCGTCGCTGACCTGCGACCCGGAATACGGTGGGCAGGGACTGCCCATGGTCCTGCAAAACTCATTTTATGAAATGCTGAATTCGTCGAACCAGGCCTGGACTATGTATCCGGGTTTATCGCACGGTGCTTACGAGTGCCTGTATGCACATGGCACCGAAGAGCAAAAAGCCCTGTATCTGCCGAAACTGGTTTCCGGCGAATGGACCGGCACCATGTGTCTGACTGAAGCGCAATGCGGCACCGACCTTGGCCTACTGCGTTCGAAAGCCGAGCCGCAGGCAGATGGCTCGTACAAAATCACGGGTAGCAAGATCTTTATCTCTGCCGGTGAGCATGACATGGCGGCCAACATCCTGCACCTGGTGCTCGCACGCTTGCCGGATGCACCGGAAGGCACCAAAGGCATATCGCTCTTCATCGTGCCTAAATTCCTGCCGGATGCGGATGGCAATCCGGGTGCGCGCAATCCTATCTTCTGCGGTGCACTGGAAGAAAAAATGGGCATACATGGCAACGCGACCTGCCAGATGAATATCGATGGCGCGACCGGTTGGCTGATAGGTGAGCCAAACAAAGGCCTGAATGCGATGTTCGTGATGATGAATGCCGCGCGCCTCGGCGTCGGCATGCAATCGCTGGGCCTGACTGAAGTGGCTTATCAAAATGCCTTGGTCTACGCGAAAGACCGCTTGCAAATGCGCAGCCTGACCGGACCCAAGGCAACCGATAAACCTGCCGATCCCATCATCGTGCATCCCGATGTGCGTCGCATGCTGCTGACCGCCAAAGCGTATGCTGAAGGTGGTCGCGCTTTTAGTTCTTACGTCGCACTGCAGATCGACAAAGAATTGAATCATCCGGATGCAGCAGTGCGTGCTGAAGCAGTTGACGAAGTCGCATTGTTGACACCAATTATCAAAGCCTTCCTCACCGACAACGGCTGGATATCAACCTCGGAAGCGATGCAAGTCTATGGCGGCCATGGTTTCATCTCTGAATGGGGCATGGAGCAGTACGTGCGCGACTCGCGCATCAATATGATTTATGAAGGTACCAACACCATCCAGTCACTGGATTTGCTGGGTCGCAAAATCCTCTTGGATAACGGTGCCAAGCTGCGTAAATTCGGTGCCAAGATACAAGCCTTCATCGAAGAGAATGGCACCGATGAGGCAATGTCTGAATTCATCACGCCATTGGCCGATCTCGCCGACAAAGTCACCAAGCTGACGATGGAAATCGGTATGAAGGCGTTCCAGAATCCCGATGAAGTCGGTGCTGCGGCTGTCCCTTATCTGCGTGTGGCGGGGCATTTGGTGTATGCCTACTTCTTTGCGCAAATGGCGAAGATTGCCCTGGCCAAGCAGGATGACAGTGACCCATTCTATAAATCCAAGCTGGCGACCGCGCGCTTCTACTTTGCACGCTTGTTGCCTGAAACCGCGATGCTGATCCGCCAGGCACGCGCCGGCTCGGCCAGCCTGATGGCACTGGACGCCGAATTGTTTTAAGTTTCAGTACCAACGATAACGATTGAATCTGTGCGTACGCACCATTCATTGAGAGGTTTAGGCATGTCAAATTTCATCGTCAAAAAAGTAGCCGTACTGGGTGCAGGCGTGATGGGTGCGCAAATCGCCGCGCATTGCGTGAATGCCAAAGTGCCGGTCATATTGTTCGACCTGCCAGCCAAGGACGGTCCTAAAAACGGCATCGTCTTGCGTGCGATCGAGAACCTTAAAAAGCTCAGCCCGGCGCCATTAGCAAATGTTGATTACGCTTCCTTGATAGAGGTGGCGAATTACGAAGATGATCTGGACAAGCTCAAGGATTGCGACCTGATCATCGAAGCGATCGCCGAGCGCATGGACTGGAAACATGATCTGTATAAAAAGGTCGCACCGCACATAGCTGCGAATACGATTTTTGCATCGAATACATCCGGCCTGTCTATTACTGCATTGTCTGAAGGCTTTGCCGCAGATTTGAAAGCGCGCTTTTGCGGCGTGCACTTCTTCAACCCGCCGCGCTATATGCATCTGGTGGAATTGATACCGACCGCCGCGACCAAGGCAGAAATCCTTGATCAGCTGGAAGGCTTCCTCACTTCGACCCTGGGCAAAGGCGTGGTACGTGCCTACGATACGCCTAACTTCATCGCCAATCGCGTCGGTATCTTCGGCATGCTGGCAACCATGCACGAGGCCGACAAATTCGGCCTGACCGTGGACGTGGTGGATGACCTGACCGGCAGCAAGCTGGGGCGTGCCAAATCCGGTACCTTCCGCACCGCGGATGTCGTCGGTCTCGATACCATGGCGCATGTGATCACCACCATGCAAAACAGCTTGCAGGATGATCCCTTCTTCCCTGTTTATAAAACGCCCGACATTCTCACCAAGCTGATAGGTGGTGGAGCACTAGGGCAAAAGGCGGGTGCCGGTTTTTATAAAAAAGTCGGCAAAGACATCCTGCGCATTGATCCTGCCAAGGCGGATTACGTCGCCGGTGGTGGCAAGGCTGACGACCTGATCGGTCGCATCCTGAAAGAAAAAGACCCCGCCAAACGCATGAAGGCCTTGCATGATTCGACTAATCCGCAAGCGCAATTCCTGTGGGCTATCTTCCGCGATATGTTCCATTACATTGCCGTGCACCTCGAAGCGATTGCGGACAATGCACGCGATGTTGACTTCGCGTTGCGCTGGGGCTTTGGTTGGAACAACGGCCCGTTTGAAACATGGCAGGCCGCTGGCTGGCAACAGATAGCGACCTGGGTCAAGGAAGACATAGATGCAGGTAAGGCGCTGAGCAATGCGCCATTGCCGGCCTGGGTATTCGATGGACGTAATGGCGTGCACGCGGCGGATGGTTCATGGTCGCCCAAGCAAAAGAAAAATATCCCGCGTTCCGACCTCGCCGTTTATCAGCGCCAGGCTTTCCGTGCTGCGCTGCTTGGTGACAATGGTGCGAATGGCCACACTGCGGGTACGACTGTATTTGAAGATGAATCGGTGCGCATCTGGCATCAGGATGATGAAGTCCTCATCCTGTCCTTCAAAACAAAAATGCACGTCATCGGTGCCGGTGTCACCGCGGGCATCAAGCGTGCGATAGAAGAAGCAGAGCAGAACTACAAAGGCCTGGTCATTTGGCATGCGGACGCGGCTGAAGGCGGAGCCTTCTCGGCTGGTGCCGACCTGCAATCGATGCTACCGCTCTTCATGTCCGGTGGTGTGAAGGCGATAGAACCGGAAGTCGTCAAATTACAGCAGGCACATCAGGCGTTGAAATATGCGAATGTGCCGGTAGTTGCTGCGGTCGCCGGACTGGCGCTGGGCGGCGGCTGCGAATTGTTACTGCATGCAGCTAAACGGGTCGCTTCGATAGAGTCCTACATTGGCCTGGTTGAAGTGGGTGTCGGCCTGATCCCTGCCGGCGGTGGTTTGAAAGAAGCCGCTGCACGTGCTGCCAACGATGCGCGTGGCAACGACATCCTGCAATTCCTGAAGAACTACTACATGAACGCGGCGACCGCAGCTGTTTCACGTTCCGCGTTGGAAGCGCAAACCATGGGTTACCTGAAGAGCGATGACATTATCGTTTTCAATGCCTATGAACTACTGCACATCGCAAAGACGCAGGCACGCGCCATGTTCGACGCAGGCTATCGCGCGCCACGTAAAGCGCTAGTGCCATTGACTGGTAAATACGGCCTGGCAACGATAGGTGCGCAGCTGCTGAACATGCGTGACGGTGGTTTTATCTCGGCTCACGATTACAAGCTCGGCATGATGATTGCGGAAGTCGTCAGTGGTGGCGACATCGAGCAAGGTAGCCTGGTGAATGAACAATGGCTGCTTGATCATGAGCGTAAGGCATTCATGGAATTGCTGAACAACCCTAAAACGCAGGAACGCATCATGGGCATGATGCAGACCGGTAAACCCGTGCGTAATTGATCAGGAGATTAAGATGAGCAAACAACTTCAAGATGCCTACATCGTAGCCGCGACACGTACTCCTATCGGTAAGGCGCCACGCGGGATGTTTAAGAATACGCGGCCGGATGATTTGCTGGTACATGCATTGCAATCTGCATTGGCACAGGTGCCGTCGCTGGATCCAAATCTGATTGAGGACGCCATCGTTGGCTGTTCTTTCCCGGAAGCAGAGCAGGGTTTGAACATGGCGCGTATGGGCGTGCTGCTGGCAGGTTTGCCGAAGACTGTAGGCGGTGTCACCGTGAACCGTTACTGCGCTTCCGGCCTGACCGCGATTGCCATGGCAGCTGATCGCATCCGTGTCGGCGAGGCGGATGTCATGATCGCTGCCGGTGCCGAATCCATGTCCATGGTACCTATGATGGGACATCATCCTTCGATGAACATGGGCATCTTCAAGGAAGAGAACATCGGCATGGCCTACGGCATGGGCCTGACTGCCGAGAAAGTCGCAACGCAATGGAAAGTCAGCCGCGAAGCGCAAGATCAGTTCGCACTGAATTCACATCTGAAAGCATTGGCGGCACAGCAAAGCGGCGAATTCAATAATGAAATGACGCCGGTAGAAATCGTCGAACGCTTCCCGAACCTATCGACTGGCCAAATTGATGTCAGCACCCGCATCGTGAACATGGATGAAGGTGCGCGCGCTGATACTAACCTCGAAGCACTGGCCAAACTGCGCCCGGTGTTTTCACCGAAAGGTTCGGTCACCGCAGGCAATAGCTCGCAAACCTCGGACGGCGCGGGCGCGCTCATCCTCGTCAGTGAAAAAATCCTCAAGCAATTCAACCTGACGCCGCTCGCGCGCTTTGTATCGTTCGCGGTACGTGGCGTGCCGCCGGAAATCATGGGCATAGGACCGAAGGAAGCAATACCTGCTGCCTTGCGTGCTGCAGGCCTGAAGCAGGACCAGATGGACTGGATAGAGTTGAACGAAGCCTTTGCGGCACAAGCTTTGGCTGTCATCCAGGACCTGGGCCTCGATCCGGCCAAGGTCAATCCTATGGGCGGTGCGATTGCGCTGGGTCATCCATTGGGTGCGACCGGCGCAATTCGGTCGGCTACCGTGGTGCATGCATTGCGTCGCAAGAATCTGAAGTATGGGATGGTGACGATGTGCGTGGGTACGGGTATGGGGGCTGCGGGGATTTTTGAAAAAATGTAATTTACCCGCCTCCTGAATAAAAGCCGCAGATGTGCGAACACTGCGGCTTTTTTATATCCGATGGTTTTCGTCAACGCGTCTGCGATCAGTTCTGCTCAAACCATTCAACAGTATCTGCCCCGGCAGGAACACGGAATGCAGTCGTATTATCTTGCGTCACTTGCCAGACAACTTTGGCGACATCGAGAGCATGCGTCACCTCACCTTGGTAGTTCTGGAATCCTGACAGCACCGCATTCATCGTGGCTGCATAGTCATCTGGAAATGTCTGCGCGACTCGCATTGAATTCCTACAGTTCCAGTGCCAGCGATGCGGTGAATGCAACTATTGCGGCTTTGCTGACCGTGTAGACCGGAAGCAAAGGTAATGCTTTCAATGTCACGGACGAGGCCAGGTTAACGATGACGCCTGGTCAATATTCCAAATCGCGCCTCCTTGCGGCGGCAGCCGAAAAGGTGGCGGCTGTGTCATGAACTGTTCTCAACTTTGCATGAGGGCTAGAGAATGTTCTCTTCTATTTGATGGCTGCTGCTACCGATAGTCGCATGGCAACGCGTCTGCTTGCTGGCAAACCGTGCTCCACCTCGGCATCGAGCAATTGCCTTAGGCGTTGTTCTGCCGAAGTAGGCGCAATCTGAAATCCGAGCTGTTCATACCAGGGAGCATTCCAACTAACTTCGCTGAAGGTGGTTAAGGTGAGTGCAGACAAGCCGAGACTCGATGCATGTTTGTACGCTTCCTGTATTAGTCGCTTTCCTATGCCCATGCGCTGGAAGTCTGCGTGAACTGAAAGCTCCCAAATATGCAGTTCATCGTCGAATTCCTCTGCGCAGATAAAGCCAATGACTTGCCCTGCGTCAGTCTGTGCAACCCAGACTGTCCCTAGCGAGATAAGGCATAGAAGTATGGACTCGGACAGTGTGTCACCGTCAGCAAGCCATTCCAGACCTGGTTCGGTTTTGAATAATTGAGCTGCCGATTTTTCGATGAGCGGCAACAGTGCTGCATCTTGCAGGTCAGCCGGACGAATAGAAAATTCCATATCTAAAGTGTGTGGCAATCAGGTTTAAATTCTACGACAGAGCCATGATAAGCATCTGTTAACGGAGTAATGCACTCAAGCAGTGCGCTAACGCACCACAGCGAAACCCCGTGCCTACATCCGGCGCAATCCCCCATCTCCCTCTGAACACAGTCAGCAATTTGTCGACTATTTGTCTAAAAATCAGAGTGGCACAGACCTTGCTATGACGTAGTTAAGCTTGTACACAAGAAGGTATTCTAATTACCGATCTGGTGTTGGCAGGCCGAATGTGCGCTTACTCGTCAACTTAATAAGGATCAGCCATGCACCCACGCAGAAAATTTATTGCCTCCCTGATTGCAGCATCGTTTGTCTGTGCAGCAGCGTCTACATCAGCACTGGCAGCGGATCAGGTGATCCGTGTCGGCACTCTTAAACTGATGCATGGCATCACCCCTTACTTCTACGATAAGTTCACACCGCCAGGCTACAAGATAGAAGTGATCCCGTTTGAAACACCGACCGATGGCAAGAATGCAGTCGTGACCAAGTCGGTTGATTTTGGCACCTATGGCCTGGCAGCCGCGACGCTGGGTGCGGCAGCAGGTGAGCCGGTTGTGATCGTTGCCGCGCAATGTAATCGCGGCATGGCAGTGGTTGCACGTGCTGACAGCAAGATCGCTTCCATCAAGGATTTGAAAGGCCAGCGCGTCGGCATCCTGCCAGGCTCTACACAGGAAGTAGTGATTCTCGACCGTCTGAAGCAGGAAGGCATGACCGTCAAGGATATCAAGCCGGTGCGTGTCTCGTTCAGCGAGATGGCTTCCGCGCTGGAGCGCAATGATATTGATGCCTTCGTTGGTGCAGAACCTGGCCCATCCATCAGCGTTAGCCGCGGCGTCGGCAAGATAGTTGAGTACCCGTATTCGACTCCGACCGGTACTGTGAATATGGTCATGACTACGCATGCAGACAATCT
>JBEBUE010000045.1:0-11619 GCA_040393485.1 Herminiimonas sp. | reverse complement strand
TGGCAGCTGGCTCCATGGCGATGGCTTTTTTCAGGCCAACGTAACCTTCGTGCGCCAGGTAGTCGTCCAGTGAAACCGGATCGGTAATACCGACGCGCACGAATTGCAGGCGTTCCTGTTTCTTCAGGTAAGGGATTTCTTCGGTCAGGCCGAGTGCTTTCGGATGGCTGCCACCAGTGGTGAAGCCAGCGTCGAACAGGCCAGCGACTTCGTGCGCTTCGATAGGGCCAAAGCCGATACGACCGGAGTCGGTTGCAACTTCAACCAGCGGTTCGAGCCAGAACATGCCGCGCGAGCCGTTGCGCACCAGTTTGATGTCGATGCCGCGAGCCTTGGCTTCGCGTTCGATTGCTGCTGCAGTTTCGTTTGCGCCGAGCGCCAGGGCGGTCGAGTCGCGTGGAACAAAGATAGTTACGGTCATTGCACACCTCGCTTGGCCTGGATCAGGCTATTGAATTTTTCCTTGGAGACGCGGGCGTACAGGTCGTCATCGATCTGGATCGCCGGGCCGCTGGCGCATTGGCCGAGGCAGTACACGGTTTGCAAGGTGAATTTGTTGTCGTCGGTGGTGCCGTGGAAGTCACAGCCC
Organism: Herminiimonas sp.; assembly: GCA_040393485.1. Classification (GTDB taxonomy): domain Bacteria; phylum Pseudomonadota; class Gammaproteobacteria; order Burkholderiales; family Burkholderiaceae_D; genus Oxalicibacterium. Next base: position 11,030 of record JBEBUE010000045.1, on the reverse strand, counting down.
AGCAGTTCTTTCGCATGGTCAGCCAGCGATTCGCAACCGCGTGCCTGGCAGGCTTCAGCGCGGCAGATCTGGACGACGTGCTCGCCGACCGGATGCTGGCGGAAGAAGTGGTAATAGGTGATCACGCCGTGTACTTCCGCGCGCGAAATGTTCAAACCTTCCGCGATTGCAGGAACCACGCTAGGCGGGATATAACCAACCACGCCCTGGATGTCGTGTAGGATAGGCAAAAGCGCGCCAGGTGTAGCTTTGCGCTGTGCAATAATGGCCTCGACCGCGGCCAGATCAAATGGGGTTTGGGTGTTCACTTAGAGTCTCCAGCTAGCGACACCGATGGCATTACTGCATGCCGCGAGGTCGTGAAATCGAACGAAACCATACTGCTTCCTTGTTAAAAATTATCTTGTATATATGCTTTTAATAGCATATAGTTTGCGAGCGCACCTATGCAACATGAGCAAGGTAGCACTCGGAAATCGACGCTTCAATAGGCTATTTTTTGCATAGCCGAGAAAAGAGGCGTAAACGCGACAGCGCGACCATAATCAAACTAGCCAGATAAGCGAGATGGCGTATGTTTAAAGTAGTTATTAATCCCCATTGGGAAATCACCCAGAACGCGGACACGCCGCTGGATACAGCCGTCCTGCTTAATCTATTAATGTCGATCCAGAAAACTGGCTCCATTTCCAAGGCAGCCCGTCTGGTCGACTTGTCATATCGCTATTCCTGGGGTTTGTTGCGCGAAGCCGAAAAACTGTTCGGTACAGCATTGTTAAATACAGATCGCGGCCGCGGGACAACATTGACGCCTTTGGCGGAAAAGCTGATCTGGGCTGATCGTCGCATCCGCGCGCGCCTGTCCCCTACCCTGGAAAGCCTGGCTTCCGAGCTGGAAAGCGAAATCGGTAAAACCATCGTCGGTAAAACCAAGCCCCTGCGCCTCGATGCCAGCCACGGTTTTGCGGTCGACGCCTTGTTACATCAATTAACGGAAGCCAACTTACCGGTTGATTTGCGTTATCGCAACAGCACCGATGCCGTTGCAGCTTTGTCCCGTAATGAATGTGATCTCGCTGGTTTCCATGTGCCGCTTGGTGAGTTCGAGAAGAAAGCAGTGGAACGCTATACCCAATGGCTGAATCCGCGTGAGCATTGCCTGATCCATTTGGCCATTCGTACACAAGGTATGTTTGTTGCGCCCGGGAATCCGAAGCGCATACAGACGTTGCAGGACCTGACGCGTCCGGGAATACGCTTCGTCAACCGCCAGATCGGTTCCGGCACCCGCATGCTGCTGGAGCTGATGCTGGCAGGCGCAAATATCTCGCCGTTTGATATAGAAGGCTACCAAAGCAACGAATTCACCCACTCAGCAGTTGCTGCCTATATAGCGAGCGGCATGGCAGATGTAGGCGTGGGCGTGCAAACTGCGGCTCAACGTTTCAGCCTGGACTTTATTCCGTTGATACGCGAACGCTATTTCCTGGCCTTGCCTCTGTCCATCATGGATGACCCGCTGATACAACTGGTCATAGACGTGGTGCAGTCTGGATACTTCCGCAAAGTGATTAATGGTCTTGCCGGGTATGACTCCAGTGACACCGGCAAGATCCTGTTACTGTCCGAAGCTTTCGGCCATGCGAAAGCGCCGGTCGTTTAAAGCGCTGGCGCTATTTAAGAATAGCGATACCTTTGATTTGCGCAAACACCGGGCTACCCGGTGCCAGGCCCATCGCTTCGCGTGATTTGCGTGTGATGCGTGCCAGCAGGCGCGTACCGTTTGCATCCAGTCCTATCATCACCTGCCCTGCCGCATCATCCGACAACTCTGTGACCGTCGCCGGGACGATGTTCAAGATACTGCTATCACGCTGTGGCGTCAGGCTCAGGCTGACATCGCGCGCCTGTATCCTGACGCGGATCTGCTGACCGATAGTGGCGGCCTGCTGTGTTAACAGTAATTGGCCACCGGAGAACTCGGCAGTGGTCAGGTGAAAGTCTGCATCATGCGTGCTTACTGTCGCCTGCACCAGCGCGCTGGCCGTATCACCATGTGCGAAGTTCAGATCCAGGCGTGTCATCAAATCACTGGTGGCACCGCTGGCGATGACTTTACCGTTTTCCAGTAATACCAAATGATCTGCGAGGCGCGCTACCTCATCTGCGGAATGACTGACGTAAATGACCGGGATATCCAGTTCGTCATGCAGCTTTTCGAGATAAGGCATGATCTCTTCCTTGCGCTTGCTGTCGAGTGCCGCCAGTGGTTCATCCATCAGCAGGATGCGCGGGCTGGTCGCCAGCGCACGTGCGATAGCGACGCGTTGGCGTTCGCCACCAGACAGTTTGTCCGGACTGCGTTGCAAGAGATGGCCTATATCAAGCAAAGCTACGGCCTGATCCAGCGAGACCCGATGCATGGCGTCAGGAACCCGGCGCATACCGTACTCCAGATTGCGCTGTACGCTCAGGTGCGGGAACAGGCTGGCTTCCTGGAATACATAGCCCAGTGGCCGCTTGAACGTCGGTAGGAAGATATTGCGTTCATCGTCCTGCCAGACTTCGCCATTGACTTCCAGATAGGTGCCAGCGAAGCGCTCCAGTCCGGTCATCGCGCGCAGGCAGGTGGTCTTGCCGGAGCCGGACGGACCGAACAAGGCAGTCACGCCACGGCCGGGCAAGCTCAGGTCGACATCCAGTTTGAACGCACTGTAAGCGATATTGAAACGTGCACGGATATCGCTCATTTGCGCCGTCCGGTCGGATTCAATGTGTACAGGATGATCAGTACCAGCATAGAGAAGATCAGCATGCCCGCTGCCAGCCAATGCGCCTGCGCGTACTCAAGTGCTTCTACGTGGTCGTAAATTTGTACAGAAATCATGCGAGTCTGATTCGGGATATTGCCACCTATCATCAGCACCACGCCGAACTCGCCGACGGTATGAGCAAAGCCCATCACGATAGCGGTCAGGTAACCGGGTTTGGCCAATGGCAGGGTGACACTGAAAAAAGTATCGAGTGGTGACGCACGCAAGGTGGCGGCCACTTCGAGCGGGCGATCACCCATTGCCTCAAAAGCGTTCTGAATAGGTTGTACTACGAAGGGCATCGAGTAAAAAACCGAACCGACAACCAGGCCTGTAAAACTGAAGGGCAAGGTGCCTAAGCCCATCGCCTGCGTCAGTTGTCCGACCGGGCCATTGGGGCCCAGCGCCACCAGCAAATAGAAGCCGATGACGGTAGGCGGCAGCACGATAGGCAGCGCAACGAACGCGCCTACCGGACCTTTCAACCAGGAACGTGTACGTGCCAGCCACCACGCCAGAGGCGTACCTATCAATAGAAGAATGATAGTGGTGAGACTGGCGAGCTTGAGGGTCAGGACAATCGCACCGATATTAGGATCGGTGAACAACGGATACCTCTCTTACAGGTCGTAACCGTAGCTACGGATGATCGCTTTGACTGGTTCCGATTTCAGGTATTTGACGAATTCAGCAGCAGCTTTATTGTCTTTGCCTTTGTTCAGGATGACTGCGTCCTGACGGATCGGATTGTGCAGGTTAGCCGGAACGATCCATGCCGAACCGCTCTTCACTTTACCGTCTGCAAAGACTTGCGACAGAGCGACGAAGCCGAGTTCTGCATTGCCGGTCGAGATAAAGGTGAAGGTTTGGCCTATGCTTTCGCCCTGGACAAATTTCGATTGCAGGCTGTCATACACGCCCAGTTTTTTCATTGCTTCTTCTGCTGCCAAACCGTAAGGAGCCAGTTTTGGTGTCGCCAGGGCGATGTGTGCGAAGTTGCCTTTCTTCAGGACTTCACCTTTGGCATCAACGAAGTCTGGCTTAGCTGACCACAGTACCAGTTTGCCGGTCGCGTAAGTGAAACGCGAGCCTGCAACGATACCGTTTTCTTTTTCCAGTTTGATAGGTGTTTCATCATCAGCCGCGAGGAACACGTCGTAAGGTGCGCCATTGGTAATCTGCGCGTAGAACTTGCCGGTAGCGCCGAACGAAGGCGTTACTTTATGGCCGGTTGCTTTTTCAAAATCGGCAGCGATGACTTTCATCGGTGCGGTGAAATTGGCGGCAACAGCGACCTGCACTTCTTCAGCCGAAGCAGAAGCGGAGATACCGAGTGCGAGCAAACCGGACAGGAGCGAGTACGAAAGTTTTTTCATGGTGATGAGTAAAACGAGTTAAAAAACCTTTTAGGCGGGTACCGCCAGAATGATGTGCGATGCCTTGATCATGGCTGTGGCACGTACACCTTCTTTTAAACCGAGTGTCTTCACGCTTTCATTGGTGATGATGGCTGCCACGGTTTTGCCGCCCGGCAGCTCGATCACAACCTCCGCATTGACGGCCCCTTCCTGGCAACGGACCACGGTGCCGGTCAGGGAATTGCGTGCACTGGTTTTGAAGTTTGTTTCTACAGTCAGGATGATCCATTGCGCTTTCACCAGCGCATAGGCTTCAGAGCCGACTTCCAGCGCCAGGTGATCGGCGCTGTCATTGGTGATGATCGCTGCCAGCTCTGCACCGTTGCCGATATCGAGTATGACTTCTGCATTGACCGCGCCTTTCTTGACGGCGCTGACGGTGCCGAGGAATTGGTTACGGGCGCTGGTTTGCATATCGAATCTCCTGCTCATTGTGTAGTACTGATCAAAATCGTCCATCGTGCGACCAATGGCCGCCGGTACTGCTGCCCATTCCTGCTCCAGGCGGCGATAGGTTGCCACCACGCGTCTGCCATATTCGGTCAGGCAAGTGCCGCCACCAGTGCTGCCACCCGGCTGGCGTATTACCAGCGGTTCATGTGACAGGTTGTTGACCGATTCAACTGCTTGCCAGGCGGCTTTGTAGCTCATGCCCATCGCAGTCGCTGCAGCGGAAATAGAACCGGAGGCATCAATGCGCTCCAGCAATTCCAGATGGTCCCAGCGCTTGCCGCGTGATTTTGATAAACCTTCCAGTTTGATCGGCGAGGTTGTCTTGCTCATAACAGTCAATCTTGAAAAATGATGAAGGGCTGTTCAGCAAAAGTCGCGCTAAAAGTTGATACTATACACGATATTACTTTTAACGACATAACGAGAACAGGGCGAAGTACTGCCATTCTATTTGTGTATTGCGGATTGCGGTCGCCTTATTGGTCATGTCGCCAGCAGGGGCATTGCCGGAAAAGCGCCGATATGCGGATAAGATGAAACCAGCGTGATCCCAGCCGGCGTTTTTTGTTGTTCCCTTCCGCCATTACTTTCTACAGGTTATTCCGATGTTTGTACGCCAGCTTGATTACATCGTCACCCTTGCAAGAGAAAAACACTTCGCCCGCGCCGCCGAGATTTGCTGTGTGTCGCAACCGGCCTTGTCGGCCGCGGTGCGCAATCTGGAAACCGAACTGGGCATTGCGATCGTGCAGCGCGGCCAGCGCTTCCAGGGCTTTACGCCGGAAGGTGAGCGCATCCTCGACTGGGCGCGCCAAACACTGGCAGCGCTGGAAGGACTGAAGCAGGAAGCATCGATGTCGCGCGTCAAGCTGAGCGGGACTTTGCGTCTGGGTGCGATCCCGACCACCATGCCTATCGCCTCCCTGCTGACTGGCCGTTGTCGTGCGCAGCATGCGGATTTGCGCCAGCTGGTGTTGTCCCTGAGTACAGAAGAGATCATGCGCAGGCTCGATGATTTTGAATTGGATGTCGGCCTGACTTATCTGGAAGACCAGCGCCTGAATGGTTTCCATGTGCAACCCTTATATCGCGAACGCTATATGTTGCTGGCGCGTAGCGGCAGCATGCCGGAGGGAAAAGAAGAAATAAGCTGGGAGGAGGCAGCCGAGTTGCCACTGTGCCTGCTGACTTCGCACATGCAAAATCGTCGCATCGTCGATGCTGCTTTCCGACGCGCTGAAGTACATCCGAATGTGGCGGTGGAGACGGATTCAGTGTTTGCCTTGTATTCCCATGTTCGTCACGCGGATTTATTCAGCGTGGTGCCACATAGCTTGTTATACCTGTTTGAATTGCGTGATGGCATGATGGCCATCCCTCTCGTGCCCGAGCTGAGTCGCTCCATCGGATTGATCTCACTCGACCATGAACCTTGCTCGCCTATCGTGGTGGCAGCGCGCAGCATCGCTGAGCAGATTAATCTGCAGGCGCAATTTGATGCTTACATAAGCGGAGGCTATCAGCCCATCACATCAAACGATTAGACCGTAAAAAACATACTCCATAAGATGGCTGCGCTGGACCCTGATGTCCGCTTGCAGAAGAAAAAGAGAATTCAGCTACCGCCAGCAATTTTCGATTCGCTGTAGCTAGCAATCTCAAGCCAGCAATTTTGTGTAACCAATCTTATGGAGAAGTAACATGGCAAAAGTTTTATGCGTTTTGTATGATGATCCAGTCAATGGATATCCGAAGACCTATGCACGTGATGACGTAGCGCAACCATCGATCTATCCGGACGGCCAGACCCTGCCGACACCGAAGGGTATCGATTTCAAACCAGGTACTTTGCTGGGTAGCGTTTCCGGTGAACTGGGCCTGCGTAAATACCTGGAATCAAACGGCCACACCCTGGTTGTTACCTCCAGCAAAGACGGTGCTGACAGCGTCCTCGACAAAGAATTGCACGATGCAGAGATCATCATCTCGCAACCATTCTGGCCTGCATACATGACAGCAGAACGCATCGCTAAAGCCAAGAAATTGAAAATGATCGTGACAGCCGGTATCGGTTCCGATCACACCGATCTGGAAGCTGCCAACAAGCACAACATCACCGTCGCCGAAGTGACCTATTGCAATAGCCACAGCGTTGCAGAACACGTCGTCATGATGATCCTGTCGCAAGTACGTAACTACATCCCTTCGTACAACCAGGTTATTAACGGCGGCTGGAACATCGCTGACTGTGTAGAACGTTCATACGATCTGGAAGCAATGAGCGTTGGTACGGTTGCTGCCGGCCGTATCGGTCTGCGCGTACTGCGTCTGTTGAAACCGTTCGACGTCAAACTGCACTATATGGATCGTCACCGTCTGCCAGAAGCAGTTGAAAAAGAACTGAACCTGACTTACCACAGCACACTCGACAGCCTGACCAAAGTCTGCGACGTGGTGACACTGAACTGCCCGCTGCACCCGGAAACAGAACACATGATCAACGAAAAAACCTTGAAAAATTTCAAGCGTGGTTCGTACATCATCAACACCGCACGCGGCAAGCTGTGCGATCGCGACGCGATTGTTGCTGCATTGAAGAGTGGCCAACTGGCTGGTTACGCCGGCGACGTTTGGTTCCCACAACCAGCACCAAAAGACCATCCATGGCGCACCATGCCGCACCACGGCATGACACCGCACATTTCCGGCACCAGCCTGACGGCACAAACCCGTTACGCAGCAGGTACCCGCGAAATCCTGGAATGCTACTTTGAAGGTCGTCCTATCCGTGACGAATACCTCATCGTTCAAGGCGGCAAACTGGCTGGCGTCGGCGCTCACTCTTACAGTGACGGTAACGCAACCAAAGGTTCGGAAGAAGCTGCCAAATTTAAAGTAGCCTAATTCGACGAAGTGACAAGCCAGCGGATGACCGGATTCGGTGGCTGTTGATCATTATTGAGTGCCGACGTGCTGTACTGACGTCGGCATTTTTTCTTTAGAGATGCCTTGCTCGTGCCGCTATGCTAGCAGGCATCTATTTGCCAGAGGGCCGCATGTCCAGTTCAATCAAGAAATTTTTTAGCAGCAGCATGTCGCTGCCGCCGCAACCCACATTCGCCAACGTCATGTTGTCAGGCCTCGGTGGCTTCGTTGCCATCAGCGTCATTGCGCTGGCGGCGGACTATACACAAGCGATCCTGATCCTCGGATCTTTTGGTGCATCTTGTGTGATTGTTTTTGCCTTGCCGGATACGCCGCTGGCGCAACCGCGCAATGTCGTTGCCGGACATGTCCTGAGCAGCTTGTCAGGCTTGTTTTATCTCCATGTATTTGGTCAGCACTGGTGGGCCTTGGCGCTGGCCGTTGCGACCGCGATCATCGTGATGATGGCTTTCCGTGTCGTGCATCCGCCGGCAGGTTCAAATCCGGTGATTGTTTTTCTCGGCATGCCAGGCTGGGATTTCTTGCTATTCCCTACCCTGGTCGGTGCTTGCATACTGGTAGTCGTTGCGATGTTCTACAACAATATCGTACGCAAGAATAAGTATCCGAAGTATTGGTAAGCGGAAGTGTGTAGCTGATCTGATGTCGACCATACAGGCATCGGATCAGTTTAAAGAATAGATGCGGGATGGATGTGATGCGGGGTTTGCTTACATCGCAAAACGTTCGCCCAATTGGCTGAGCGACTGCATCAATTGTTCACTGGTCTTTGACGTTGCTTCATCAATCGCAACCTTGACGATGCGCAAGGTACGCTGCTCTGCTTCAAACGCAGAGGTCTCGCATCCTTCAATCACACCCTCTATCGGCGCCAGGTTTTCCTTATGCCAGACGCGATAAGTCCCGCCCCATGCTCCGAATGAGAAACCCCATGTCTGTTCGGTTGCCGTTACCGAAATAACGTACCCTTTGTACTCAAGTAAAGCCACGATGTCAGTCCTGTTAATGATTCAACTGGATGTAAACAAAGTCACTGACGGCTCTATTGCATATGCATCCTGCTATGCAAAGTCAGTAACTGAAGTAATAACGCGTTCGGTTATCAGCGTGGAAAATTGTGCCGGAAGGGTATGTATTTCGCAGTGCGCGGGCTCAACCGATTTCGCTATGTTCGTAAGAATATAGCGTTGTACTACCTAACGCAAGTATTTATCAGTGTTTGCTTGCGATTGGTGAGCAAAGCTTAGCTGAAATACGGGCCGGCAGTATCAATTTTTACTTAAGCAAAAAGCGGGAGGCGATAGCACGGCTCTATCGTTGTAAAGCCGGACTGGCGTGGAATTACTTCGGTAATGTTTTGCCGCTCTTGGCCTTAGCCGCCGGCGGTGGCGTGGTGGATAGCAATTTGCTGAATACGGCGAAGTCGCTGCTGATGGCTTTCGATGCCTTGCGTTCCATCGCGCGATAACGTTCTACTACACCGCGGCCGAAGTCGGTAACTTGCGCACCACCGCCACCGCTGCCGCCGGTGCTGGTTACTACCAGTGGTTCGATAAAGGAGGCATTGGTGGTCTCTACCAGCGTCCAGGCACGTCGGTACGACATATTCATCTCGCGGCCAGCGGCGGAAATGGATCCGGTACGTTCTATCGCATCGATCAAGTCGGCGCGACCGGGGCCCATTGCAGTTAATTCCCCCATCAATACGCGTACACGTGGCTGCGGGGCATAGGATTTTTTAGTCTGGCTTTTAGGCATGGCTAGGACTCTTTACTGGATGGGCGTATTTTCTCCCAGATTTGTACCGGATACGCATTTCTCGCAGATAGATTTTCATCCTGGCTAAGGACGCAGCAGGTTTGCAACATCCTCCGCGGCCTGGCGCAAGACCGGCAAAATTTCCTTCACCCGGCTTTTTGTCATGCGTGTCAATGTGGTGGCTACAGTGATCGCTGCCACCGCGGTGCCTGCCGCATTGCGGATGGGCAGGCCGAGTGCACTGACGCCCGGCACGGCATGGTTGGAGATCCATGCATAGCCCAGCTCGTGGGTGCGGTGGTAGTGATCGATTACATCTTTGATGTCCAGGTTCTCATAGACACTCAAGCGCGGCTCGACCTCCCGCAATATTTGCTCTGCTTCACTCTTGTCCAAGCAGCTTAACAGCGCCAGGCCACCGGCGCTGACGCCCAGGGGCTGGCGACTGCCTATGGGTACTACCGGCGTTTGTATCGGGTAATGACCCTGGATGCGACTAAGGCAAATCGCGTCATTACCGCTGCGTACGAACAGGAAGGAAGTATCTCCGGTTTCATATGCCAGCCGTTCCAGTATCGGTGCGCAAATGTCACGCAAATTGAATTGATGCGTCGCGGCCAATCCCAGTTCAAACATCACGGGCCCCAATGTGTAGCGTTTGGAGCCAGGCAGTTGTACCAGCATGCCTTCCTGTACCAGTGCCTTCAGGACGCGATGCGCGGTGGGTCGTTCTAGATTCATTTCTTCTGCGATATCCACCAGGCGCATGCCATTCGGCGTATGCCTTGCGATTTGCTTCATTGCGCGTATCGCTCGGGAAATAGACTGTGAGCCTTCTCTTCTTATCGTTTCATTCATATAAAAGTCCACATAACGGAACAAATGAAAATCGTGTTGACGCACTCTTACGCGAAAAATAGGATCGTTCGCGTGTTGTGTGGTCTGCAGTGTGGACGATTATTCCACATAGTGGACGTGCAACGTGTATTTACATTTTCCGGGAGCAGCCATATGACGCAAGACAAATCGATGCCCAGCGCGCGTGAGCGGGTGCCTTATGAAGCGATCGTGCATCGCCGTCCGTTCAAGCTGCCGGGCCATGCGCGCGTAGCGGTATGGACCATCGTCAACCTGGAAAACTGGTTGCCACAAAATGCGATGCCACGCACAGTGTTGCCGCCACCGATGGGCCAGCCATTGCTGCCGGATGTGCCTAACTGGTGTTGGCATGAATACGGCATGCGTGTGGGTTACTGGCGCATCCTGCAAACCTTGCAAGAGCGGCGTTTAAAAGCAACGCTGGCATTGAATGGTTCGGTGTGTACCGAATATGCGGCGGCTTGTGAGGCGGCACTCAAAGCTGGATGGGAGTTCATGGGACACGGCCTGGTACAGAAGCCTATGCATAAGGTCGAGGACCAGGCCGCCGAGATACGCGCGACGATGGAAGCGATTCGTAAATTCACCGGTAAACCACCCCGTGGCTGGGAAAGCCCGGGCCTGACCGAAACTGCCGAAACGGCGGATTTGCTGGCTGCGGCCGGTATCGAATACGTCGCCGATTGGGTGCTTGATGATCAGCCCGTACCTATACGTACCAGCAGCGGCAGTCTGGTTTCCGTGCCCTATACGGTGGAACTCA
>JBEBUE010000044.1:0-11643 GCA_040393485.1 Herminiimonas sp. | reverse complement strand
TCCGTTCTGCAACAACGGCTGCCCGGTCAACAACATCATTCCTGACTGGAATGACCTGGTGTATAGCGGCGCTTACAAGCAAGCGCTGGATACCTTGCATTCGACTAACAACTTCCCGGAATTCACTGGCCGCATTTGCCCGGCTCCATGCGAATCCGCATGCACATTGGGCATCAATGAAGATCCGGTCGGCATTAAGTCGATCGAACACTTCATCATCGACAAGGGCTGGGACAATGGTTGGGTCGTGCCACAAGTACCTACTGTTAAAACCGGTAAAAAAATTGCAGTAGTCGGTTCCGGTCCTGCCGGTATGGCGGCAGCGCAGCAATTGGCGCGCGTCGGCCACGATGTCACCGTGTTTGAAAAGAATGATCGCGTCGGCGGTTTGCTGCGTTATGGCATCCCTGACTTCAAAATGGAAAAAAATCACATCGATCTGCGCGTCAAGCAAATGGAAGCAGAAGGCGTGACCTTCCGTACCGGCGTGCTGGTTGGCAAGGATTTCCCTGCAAACATCATCAACTGGGCGAAAGAAACCATCTCGCCAGAGCAAATCAATAAAGACTTCGACGCGGTCATCATCGCTGGCGGTGCAGAACAGCCGCGCGACTTGCCAGTCCCAGGCCGTGAATTGAAGGGCGTGCATTTCGCAATGGAATTCCTGCCTTTGCAAAACAAGGTCAACGCTGGCGACAAAGTCAAAGACCAACTGATGGCAACCGGCAAGCACGTGGTTGTAATCGGCGGTGGCGATACTGGTTCCGATTGCGTTGGTACTTCGAACCGTCACGGCGCGGCATCGGTCGCTCAGTTTGAATTGTTGCCACAGCCACCGGAAGAAGAAAACAAACCGTTGGTATGGCCATACTGGCCAACTAAGCTGCGTACTTCTTCGTCGCATGAAGAGGGCTGTGAGCGTGACTGGGCAGTGGCAACCAAGCGTCTGGAAGGCAAAAACGGCAAAGTTGAGAAACTGATCGCTGCACGCGTTGAGTGGAAAGACGGTCGTATGCAAGAGGTGCCGGGTTCCGAGTTTGAAATGAAAGCAGACCTGGTCTTGCTGGCGATGGGCTTTGTTTCGCCAGTGCAGCAAGTACTGGACGCCTTCGGTGTGGATAAGGATGCACGCGGTAACGCCAAGGCAACTACCGACGGTGAAGGTTGCTACCGTACTTCGGTCGACAAAGTGTTTGCAGCTGGCGACATGCGTCGCGGCCAATCGCTGGTTGTTTGGGCAATCCGCGAAGGCCGTCAGTGCGCACGTGAAGTCGATGCATTCCTGATGGGTGAGTCGGTGCTGCCACGCTAAAAAAATGTTTATGTACAGAAAACCCACCGAGTCGCAAGACCGGTGGGTTTTTTTACAACGTTTGGCGTATGTAAGCTGCTCAAAAGAAACGGCCTTGGGAGAGATTCCGTTTTCTGCACTACAATTATGACATTGCAAAAGAAATACTCTCCCTAGTGCCTAATCTTGTAGAAATCCGCGATCTCCATTTTGGTTATGGTGAGCGTCCGATACTGTCGGAGCTCAACATGGACTTCCCACGTGGCAAAGTGATTGCCGTCATGGGTGGCTCCGGTTCAGGTAAAACTACGGTTTTACGCCTGATAGGCGGGCAGTTGAGCCCACAAGCGGGGCATGTTGCGGTAGACGGGCAGGTGGTGCACCAGCTTGATACCAAGGCTTTGTATAAATTGCGTCGCAAGATGGGTATGCTGTTCCAGCATGGCGCTTTGTTCACAGATATCTCTGTGTTCGAGAACGTTGCCTTCCCGTTGCGTGAACATACAGACTTATCCGAAGAATTAATCCGCGATCTGGTATTGATGAAGTTGCATACTGTCGGCCTGCGTAACGCTGCCCAGTTGATGCCTTCCGAAATCTCCGGCGGGATGGCGCGCCGCGTTGCGCTGGCGCGTTCGATTGCGCTGGATCCGCAACTGATTATGTATGACGAGCCGTTTGCCGGTCTCGATCCGATTTCCATGGGCATGACGGCCAACCTGATTCGCAAACTCAATGATGCGCTCGGTTCGACCACCATCCTGGTTTCGCATGATGTGCACGAATCATTTTCCATCGCCGACTATGTGTATTTCCTGTCCAAAGGCACCATCGTCGCGCAAGGCACGCCAGCTGAGATGATGGCTTCCAGCGATCCGTATGTGAAACAGTTCGTCAATGCCGAACCGGATGGTCCTGTGCCTTTCCATTATCCGGGCAAGTCGCTGGCCGATGATCTGGGGCTGGGGGCGCGTTCATGATCTGGTTGCTGGAGACGCTGGGACGTCTGGTTCGTGAGTTTGTAGTCAATATCGGTTTTGCTACCCGTACATTTTTCGGCATCATCGGCGCATCCGGCGGTTTGTTCCGTCGTTTCCGCCTGGTCACCAGCCAGATTCACTTCATCGGCAATTATTCGCTGGTACTGATTGCAGTATCTGGTTTGTTTGTTGGTTTCGTGCTGGGTTTGCAGGGCTATTACACCCTGAATAAATACGGTTCTGAGCAGGCACTGGGCTTGCTGGTCGCCTTGTCGCTCACGCGTGAATTGGGTCCGGTGGTGACGGCATTGCTGTTTGCCGGACGTGCCGGTACTTCGTTGACGGCTGAAATCGGCCTGATGAAAGCTGGTGAGCAATTGTCTGCGATGGAAATGATGGCCGTGAATCCGCTGCAACGTGTGCTGGCACCGCGGTTCTGGGCGGGTGTGATTGCAATGCCTATCCTGGCCGCGATCTTCAGTGCCGTGGGTATCCTCGGTGGTTACATCGTCGGCGTGCAATTGATAGGCGTGGATGAAGGCGCTTTCTGGTCGCAGATGCAGGGCGGCGTGGACGTCTGGAACGACATCGTTAATGGCGTGATTAAAAGTATCGTTTTTGGCTTCGCAGTAACCTTCGTGGCCTTGTACCAGGGTTATGAGGCCCAGCCGACGCCGGAAGGCGTGGCACGTGCGACCACGCGTACCGTGGTGATCGCGTCGTTGTCAGTGTTGTGGCTGGATTTCCTGTTGACGGCATTGATGTTCAGCTAAGTTTCAATAAAGGGGCGCGGAGCGGCTCATGCACTTTTGGATTAAAATGTGCGCCCCTCCGACGCTTTGTTCGTGTGATGGATGAGACACTATTTTTGATAAATAGCGATTTCTCCCATATTTGAGGTATCTGTTTATGCAACGAAAATCATTAGACTTGTGGGTTGGCCTGTTTGTGCTGCTGGGCGCTGCCGCATTGTTCTTTTTGGCGATGAAAGCCGGGAACATGAGCTCGCTGTCCTTCGAACAGGTTTATCCGGTTGTGACAAGATTCGATAATATCGGCGGACTGAAGCCGCGCGCACCGGTCAAGAGCGCTGGTGTGGTCGTCGGGCGTGTAGCCGATATCTCTTTTGACGACAAAAGCTATCAGGCGACCGTTACCCTGAATATCGAAAGTCGTTATGTTTTCCCGAAAGACTCGTCGGCCAAAATTTTGACCTCGGGCTTGCTGGGTGAGCAGTATGTAGGTTTGGAACCAGGTGGCGATAGCGTCAACCTGGCTGCAGGTGACAGAATTACAATGACACAATCGGCCATGGTGCTGGAGAACCTGATTAGTCAGTTCCTCTTTAGCAAAGCAACCGAAGGGAAAGAAGACCAAAAATGAAAAATACCAGCAAAACGCTCTTGTTAGCTTCCGCATTGATGCTCGGCGGATGCGCCAGCAGTACCGCGAATAATCAGGCTGACCCGCTCGAAGGCTTTAACCGTGCCATGTTCAGTTTCAACGATACGGTGGACCGTGTTGCGCTGAAACCAGCGGCGACCGCGTACCAGGATGTGCTGCCTTCGTTTGTGCAGACAGGTATTAATAACTTCTTCGGCAACATCGGTGACGTCTGGACCATGGTCAATAATTTCCTGCAAGGAAAAGGCGAAGCCGGTATGTCTGACGTGATGCGTGTCGCGGTCAACAGTACTTTTGGTTTTGGCGGCGTGCTGGATATTGCGTCTGAAGCAGGTATCCAGAAGCACAAGGAAGATTTTGGCCAGACTCTGGGTAAATGGGGCGTAGGTTCCGGTCCTTACGTGGTTCTGCCATTGTTTGGCCCGTCGACCTTGCGGGATACCGCTGCCTTGCCAGTCGATATCTATGGCGACCTGTGGACATACGCAACTCCGGTTGACGTGCGTAACGTAGGTGCAGTGGTACGCGTTATCGATTTGCGCGCTTCGGCCTTGAATGCAACCAACTTGCTGGAAGACGTGGCGCTGGATCGTTACACCTTCATCCGCGGTGCTTATTTGCAACGTCGTGAAAGCCAGGTGCGTGATGGTGCTGACGCCGACGTCAAACCGGCCAACGACAAGGCAATCGGTCCGCAGAACTAAGCAGGCAGTAGCGTCCTGTTACAGATTCGTTGACGGATGCATGCCTTCCGGTTGAACCACGTGTGTTGCTCGCAGTCGAATCGCATGCAAATGAGCCGGTTGCACGCATTTAAGGTGTAATCCGGTTATCGCTGCATGTGTCTGGTAATACAGCCATGCTGCTCAACCGGTCAGAAATTGAGTTAGGGAAATATGAATATATTTAAGAAATTATCGTTCGCAGTTGCTGCTTTACTGTTTGCAGGCTATGCCGCAGCGCAGGAGGCTCCGGATGCCTTGATCAAGCGCATTAGCGAAGATGTCATGGCAACCGCTAAATCCGACAAGGAAATCCAAAGCGGCAATCCACGTCGCATCCAGCAAGTCGTTGACGAAAAAATCCTGCCATATGTTGATTTCCAACGCATGACAGCACTGGCTGCTGGTCGTTACTGGCGCGATGCAACGCCGGATCAGCAAAAACAGCTGACCCATGAATTCCGCAGCTTGCTGATGTACACCTATTCGGGCGCTATCTCGCAAATCCGCGACCAGAAGCTCGAATATCGTCCATTGCGTGCCGATCCTGCTGACACCGAAGTGATTGTGAATACACAAGTTATTCAACCGCGCGGTGAGCCTATCCAATTGAGCTATCGTCTGGCCAAGTCGGCTGGCGGCTGGAAAATCTATGACGTCAATGTGCTCGGCGCATGGCTGGTGGAAACCTACAAAGGCAGCTTTGCAGCAGAAATCAGCAAGTCCGGTATTGATGGCCTGATCAAGACCCTGGCTGATAAGAATAAAAAGCTGGCAGCCAGCTCAGCTAAACCAGCTAAGGCTTCCTGATAATGTTCCAGCCCGGTACATCGCTCACTTACGACAATGCCAAAACGGCATTGGGCGCTGGTTTGCAGGCGATTGCTGCCGGGCAGACGGAATTTGATTTTGCCAAAGTGGAAACTGTCGATTCTGCGGCAGTTGCCACGATGCTGGCCTGGCGCCGTAGCGCCAGCGCCCGTGCAGTTTCCTTGAGTTTCAACAACTTGCCAGATAATCTGCGCAGCCTGATTTCCCTCTATGACGTGGCCGAATTGATTGGTTCCGGCTCGGCACGCGCCGATTTGCCCCATCATTGACCCCGTCGTCTATACCTTGCGCACGGCGTTCGCCGCCTCCCATGCAGGGTTCAACGTGAAAATCCAATATAATCAAAGGTTTTCGCATCCGGTAGCGTGAATTGCGCAACCGTCAGCGTTCCATTTTTGCGTAAAGTGTTCTGAGCCACCATGGCTGCAATTCAAATTAATAATGTCGAAAAAAGCTATCGCACGCTAAAAGCGTTGAATGGCGTTTCCCTTTCTATTGAAGAAGGGGAGTTTTTCGGCCTGCTCGGCCCGAACGGGGCGGGTAAAACCACACTCATTTCCATCATTGCCGGCCTGAACCGGGCGGACGCGGGTAGCGTCACCATCCAGGGTCACGATGTGGTTACCGACTATC
This sequence comes from Herminiimonas sp., assembly GCA_040393485.1. Taxonomy (GTDB): domain Bacteria; phylum Pseudomonadota; class Gammaproteobacteria; order Burkholderiales; family Burkholderiaceae_D; genus Oxalicibacterium. Next base: position 5,782 of record JBEBUE010000044.1, on the reverse strand, counting down.
GTAAGGCGCGCCAGTTGTTGGGCGTCGTGCCGCAGGAATTGGTATTTGATCCCTTCTTTACCGTGCGCGAGACCTTGCGCATGCAATCCGGTTACTACGGCCTTAAAAATAACGATGCATGGATAGATGAAGTCATGCATAACCTGGATCTGACCAACAAGGCCGACGCGAATATGCGCGCGCTGTCTGGCGGCATGAAGCGCCGCGTGCTGGTCGCGCAGGCGCTGGTGCACAAGCCGCCAGTGATCGTGCTGGATGAGCCGACCGCCGGGGTCGATGTCGAGTTGCGCCAGACCTTGTGGAAATTCATTTCGCGCCTGAATCGCGAAGGTCACACCGTGGTGCTGACGACACACTATTTGGAAGAAGCGCAGGCGCTGTGTAACCGTGTTGCCATGTTGAAGGGTGGGCAAGTGGTCGCGCTGGATACGACTTCCACGCTGATCAAGCGTATCTCCGGTTCGCAACTGGTGGTGAAGCTGGCATCCGGCAGTTTGCCGGATGAGTTGAAGGAGCTGGTCTCGCATCCGGAGGAACTGGTCTTCGGCAATAAATTCACGCTGCGCGTCAATGACTATAGCGATGTCGAACCCATCCTTGCCAAGCTGCGCCTGGCCGGGGTGGTGATAGAAGATATGCAATTGCAACAAGCGGATCTGGAAGATGTCTTCATCCAGATTATGGAAGGTGAGAAATGATAGGCTTCCAGACCCTGTTTTATAAGGAAATGCTGCGCTTCTGGAAAGTAGCGACGCAAACCGTAGCTGCACCTATCCTGACTGCAGTCTTGTACCTGCTGATCTTCGGCCATGTGCTGGAAGATCATGTGCAGGTATATCCGGGCGTGAAATACACCGCTTTCCTGATTCCTGGCCTGGTGATGATGAGCGTATTGCAAAATGCATTCGCCAATTCATCATCGTCGCTCATCCAGTCCAAGATCACCGGCAACCTCGTGTTTGTCTTGCTGCCGCCACTCTCGCACTGGGAACTGTTCAGCGCCTATGTGATGGCCGCCGTGGTGCGTGGCCTGGTGGTTGGTAGTGGCGTATTTATCGTGACGGCCTGGTTTGCCGATATGTCCTTTGTCGCACCGTGGTGGATCCTTATCTTTGCGGTTCTTGGTGCGGCGATGCTCGGCACCATGGGTTTGATTGCCGGCATCTGGGCCGAGAAATTTGACCAGCTTGCGGCATTCCAGAACTTCCTGATCATGCCGGCGACCTTCCTGTCGGGCGTGTTCTATTCGGTGCATTCCTTGCCGCCGTTCTGGCAAACCGTGTCGCACTTGAACCCGTTCTTTTACATGATAGACGGCTTCCGTTATGGATTCTTTGGCCAGTCCGATGTTAATCCGCTGGTCAGTTCCACGGTCGTTGCATTTTTCCTGGTGCTGCTGGCCGGAATCGGTATGTCGCTGCTGAAAAGCGGTTACAAACTGCGTCATTAATAGTACGAGCCGACCTGCTTACACCTGTTTATTTATTCAATCATCACCACTTTAGATAGAGACAGAATCATGATGCCCACACCAGAATTAGTTAAAAGTTATATCGCTGCCGGGCTGAATTGTTCGCACCTTGAAGTCAGCGGCGACGGCGCGCATTTTGAAGCAGTGATCGTGTCGGACGCGTTTGCTGGCAAACGCCTGATCCAGCGTCATCAATTGGTGTATGCGGCTTTGGGTGATCGGATGCGTGAAGAAATTCATGCCTTGTCGATGAAGACACTCACACCTGAAGAATTCCAGAAGTAAGCGACTACATATTTGAACGGACCAGCTTTAAATGGATAAACTTTTAATTCGGGGCGGTAATCGTCTCTCCGGCGAGATTGCTGTCTCTGGTGCGAAGAATGCAGCGTTGCCTATTTTGTGCGCCGGCCTGTTGACGGCTGATACGGTGCAACTGAGCAATGTGCCTAATTTGCAGGATGTAACGACCATATTGCGCCTGTTGCGCCAGATGGGTTTGCAGGCCGAGCAAGACGGCGACAAAGTGATGCTCAACGGCAGCGCTATCGACAAACTCGAAGCGCCCTACGAGATGGTGAAAACCATGCGTGCTTCTATCCTGGTACTGGGACCTTTGCTGGCACGCTTCGGCGAAGCCCGGGTTTCCCTGCCAGGCGGTTGTGCCATCGGTTCGCGTCCGGTCGACCAGCACATCAAGGGTTTGCAGGCGATGGGCGCTGAGGTCACGATAGAAGCAGGTTATATCCACGCCAAAGCCAAGAAGCTCAAAGGTACGCGTATCGTCACCGATATGATTACTGTCACCGGCACGGAAAACCTGTTGATGGCGGCGACTCTGGCAGAAGGAGAGACCATCCTCGAGAACGCCGCGCGTGAACCGGAAGTGACCGATCTCGCCAACTTGTTGGTGGCGATGGGCGCGAAGATTGAAGGCATTGGTACTGATCGTCTGGTGATTCAGGGCGTCGAGCGTTTGCATGGCGCATCGCACGCGGTCATCGCCGACCGTATCGAAACTGCGACGTTCATGTGTGCGGTGGCGACTGTTGGTGGCGATGTTACTTTGCGCAATGTGCGTACAGACACGCTGGATGTGGCTTTCGATAAATTGCGTGAGGCGGGTGCGATCCTGACGTCGGGTGAAGACTGGATACGTGTGCAAATGGCATCGCGTCCGAAGGCAGTCAGCTTCCGTACCACCGAATACCCAGGTTTCCCGACCGACATGCAGGCGCAATTCATGGCCATGAACTGTGTCGCCGAAGGCAGCAGCCGTGTGATCGAAACGATTTTTGAAAATCGCTTCATGCATGTGCAGGAAATGAACCGCCTCGGTGCTGCGATTACGATCGAAGGTCACACCGCGATCATCAAGGGCGTGGATAAATTGGTCGGTGCGCCGGTGATGGCGACTGATTTGCGCGCTTCTGCGTCGCTGGTCATCGCGGCGCTGGCAGCAGAAGGTGAAACGCTGATAGACCGTATTTACCATCTGGATCGCGGTTACGATCGCATGGAAGTAAAACTGTCCGCCGTCGGCGCAGATATACAGCGAGTGAAATAATGACGCAAGAGACCCAACAACTGACGCTGGCGCTTTCCAAGGGCCGCATTTTCGAAGAGACCCTGCCGTTGCTGGAAGCAGCCGGCATCAAGGTCACCGAAGATCCGGAAACCTCGCGCAAGCTAATCCTGCCGACCAATGACGCGAATGTACGCGTGATCATCGTCCGCGCATCGGATGTCCCGACTTATGTGCAATATGGTGCGGCCGACTTCGGCGTGGCTGGCAAGGATGTTTTGCTCGAGCATGGTGGCGAAGGCTTGTACCAGCCGATCGACCTGAACATCGCGAATTGCCGTATGTCGGTAGCAGTCAAGGATGGTTTCGATTACGACAGCGCTGTGCAGCAAGGTGCTCGCTTGCGCGTGGTCACCAAATATGTACAGACGGCACGTGAACACTTTGCTGCCAAGGGTGTGCACGTTGACCTGATCAAATTGTATGGTTCGATGGAACTGGCGCCGCTGGTTGGTCTGGCCGATGCCATCGTCGACCTGGTCAGTACCGGCAGTACTTTGCGCGCCAATCATCTGATTGAAGTAGAGCGCATCATGGATATTTCATCGCGCCTGGTCGTCAACAAGGCTGCGCTGAAACTGAAACGTGAACGTCTGCAACCGATACTGGAAGCATTTGAAAAAGCATCGAAACGTTAAACTGGTGACGATGTTGGCAATAACGGGATTCATTCCTACATGGCTTGATTGAGAAAAATGATGTCCATACAAATACGCAAATTTGATTCCACTGACCCCGACTTCAAAGCGCAGCTGGCCGACGTGCTGGCATTCGAGGCGAGTGAAGACGAAGCGATCGATCGCTCGGTACAACGCATCCTGGAAGATGTGAAAGTACGTGGTGATGTTGCCGTACTTGAATATACGAAGCAGTTCGATCATGTCGACGCTGCGAGCATGCAGGTATTGGAAATCAAGAGCGATGCATTGCAAGCTGCATTGGCGCAATTGTCGCCGGTGCGTCGCGCTGCACTGCAGACCGCAGCGGATCGTGTGCGCGTCTATCACGAACGGCAAAAAGCCGAGATCGGTTCTGATGGCTTCAGCTATACCGAAGCGGACGGCACTATCCTCGGGCAAAAAGTGACGCCGCTGGATCGCGTCGGCATTTATGTGCCGGGTGGTAAAGCAGCTTATCCATCGTCAGTATTGATGAATGCGATTCCTGCCAAGGTCGCAGGTGTGCAGGAAGTCATCATGGTGGTACCGACGCCGAACGGCGTAAAGAATGAGTTGGTGCTGGCTGCCGCTGCGATGTCCGGTGTGGATCGCGTCTTCACGATCGGTGGCGCGCAGGCAGTGGCTGCGCTTGCTTATGGCACGGCGACTATTCCGCAGGTAGACAAAATCGTTGGTCCTGGAAATGCCTATGTGGCAGCTGCCAAGCGTCGCGTATTCGGTACCGTTGGTATCGACATGATCGCCGGACCATCAGAGATTCTCGTGGTGTGCGATGGCACGACCGATCCGGACTGGATCGCGATGGACTTGTTCTCGCAAGCCGAGCACGATGAGCTGGCGCAATCCATTCTGGTTTGCCCGGATACGGCATACCTCGATGCGGTGGCTGCCAGCGTCAATCGTCAGCTTGCTGATATGCCGCGCAAGGAAGTCATCACGACGTCGCTGACTAACCGCGGCGCCATGATCAAAGTACGTGATATGGATGAGGCGTGCGAGATCGCCAATCTGATCGCAGCAGAGCATCTGGAAATTTCGACTGAGAATCCGCAGCAATGGGCGGACAAGATCCGTCATGCGGGCGCGATGTTCCTTGGTCGTTTTTCGTCCGAGTCGCTCGGTGATTACTGCGCAGGCCCTAACCACGTATTGCCGACCTCGCGTACCGCACGTTTTTCATCGCCGCTGGGTGTCTATGACTTCCAGAAACGCTCGAGCATGCTGCAAGTCAGCGAAGGTGGCGCGCAAACGCTGGGTAAAGTCGCGGCTGAACTGGCATATGGCGAAGGCTTGCAGGCGCATGCCCGTTCTGCAGAATATCGTTTGAAATGAAGCGCCTGCGGACATCGCAATGACGGATTGGCGCGATCGCATATTCTGTGAAGATGCGCTGGCTGGGCTGGCGCGGATTCCCGATGCCGCGATCGATCTGATCATTGCGGATCCGCCTTATGGATTAGGCAAGGATTACGGCAACGATTCCGACAAGCTGGATGCCGATGCGTATTTGTTGTGGATGGAGCAATGGATAGACGCTGCACTACCCAAGCTCAAGCCGAATGGCAGTCTATATATCTTTCTGACCTGGCGATATTCGCCTGAAGTGTTCGTCATGCTGAAGAAGCGCATGACCATGCTCAATGAAATTATCTGGGACCGGCGCGTACCTTCGATGGGCGGCGGGACACGCAAGTTTTCTTCCGTGCACGACACGGTCGGTTTCTTTGCGAAAGCCAAGGATTATTATTTCGACCTGGATGCAGTGCGGATTCCGTACGATGCGGAAACCAAAAAAGCGCGGTCACGTTCGATCTTTGTCGGTGCCAAATGGCTGGAAATGGGCTACAACCCGAAAGATGTCTGGAGTGTCTCGCGTTTGCATAAGGAGCATCGTGAGCGTGCCGACCATCCGACCCAAAAGCCGCTGGAGATAGTTGAGCGCATGGTGAAGGCATCATGCCCACCGGGTGGCGTGGTGCTGGACCCCTTCATGGGCAGCGGTACGACGGCGGCGGCTGCAATACGTTGCGGTCGGCATTACGTGGG
>JBEBUE010000043.1:0-11703 GCA_040393485.1 Herminiimonas sp. | reverse complement strand
TAGATAAGCCGGATGTGCGTTTTGTCGCGCATCTGGATTTGCCGAAAAGCATAGAAGGCTATTACCAGGAAACCGGACGCGCCGGACGCGACGGTGGTGCGGCGAATGCATGGATGGCTTACGGTTTGCAAGATGTGGTGCAGCAGCGCCGTATGATAGATGAGTCGGATGCTGACGATACCTTCAAGCGGGTGCAAAGCGTCAAACTGGATGCAATGCTGGGTTTGTGCGAGACACTGCATTGTCGGCGCTCGCGCTTGCTGGACTACTTTGGACAGGCTTCTACGCCTTGCGGTAACTGCGACACCTGCTTGAATCCGCCGCGTTCTTTCGATGCGACCGTTGAAGTGCAGAAGTTGCTGTCGACGATATACCGTGTCGGCCAGCGTTTTGGTGCGATGCATGTGCTTGATGTCTTGCGCGGCGTTGAATCAGACAAGATCAAGCAATGGCAGCATGAAGAAGTTTCTACCTTCGGCATCGGTTCCGATCGCAGCGAAGCGGAATGGCGTGCCATCTTGCGTCAGTCGATTGCGCTGGGCCTGGTCAGTGTCGATCATGAGTCGTATGGCGCGCTCAAGCTGACGGAAGCTGCGCGTCCGGTGCTAAAGGGTGGCGAGAAAGTGCAGCTGCGCGAGTATCAGAAGCCGCTTAAATCCAAGCGTTCCAGCAGCAAGCCCAAGGGTTTTGTGGAAACCGATTTGTCGGCAGCAGAGCAGGCTGTATTCGAGAAGTTGCGCTGGTGGCGCATGGAAACGGCGCGCAAGCACAATGTACCTGCTTATGTCATTTTCCATGACGCGACCATGCGTGAAATCGCCAAGGCGCAACCAGCGTCGCTGGATGATTTACGTGGCGTCAGTGGTGTGGGTGAAAAGAAACTGGAAACTTACGGTGCAGATATCGTGGCCTTAATCGCCGAGATGGATTAAGGCCAGGGCATTCAGTGTAAAAGCCAAACGCAGAAATCAAATACGCTGATTTACTTTTTCTCGAACACCAGATCCCATACGCCGTGACCTAACTTCAGGCCGCGGTTTTCAAACTTGGTAACAGGGCGATAGTCCGGCCGCGGCGCATAGCCATCAGCGGTATTTTGCAAACTCGTTTCGCCGCTCAATACTTCCAGCATTTGCTCCGCGTATTCCTGCCAGTCGGTAGCGCAGTGCAGGTAACCACCTTTTTTAATCCGCGACGACAGCAGCTCGACCAAAGGCGGCTGGATCAGGCGACGTTTGTTATGCCGCGCTTTATGCCATGGATCAGGGAAGAACACGTGCACGCCAGCCAGTGACTCCGGCTCTATCATATTGGTCAACACTTCAAATGCATCGTGCTGGATGATGCGCAGATTGCTTAAGTTTTGTTCGCCGATCAGCTTGAGCAAGCTGCCGACGCCAGGTGTATGGACTTCCACGCCGATGAAATTCTTTTCCGGCATACCAGCAGCGATCTTGGCGGTTGTTTCACCCATGCCAAAGCCGATTTCAAAAATCGTCGGTGCCGTGCGGCCGAATGCCCGATCTATATCCAGTGGCGCTTTGGTATAAGGAATGAAAAATTGTGGTCCCAGCTCTTCGATGGCACGTGCTTGTGCGGTCGAGAGGCGACCCGCGCGTGTCACGAAGCTGCGGATACGGTGCTCGGTCGGATCGTAGAAAAGGGGCTTTTTGCCGTCGTCGGCTGTGTGATCGGTCATGCTGGATATCTTCTGTGCAGGAAATAAATTGCGCGTTTGCCTCGGGGAAAGCCAAAAACGGCTTACTCCAGGTGCGCTGGCGGGGCGTATTGTACCGTGCAGGCATGGTTACTACCGTATTCCGGATGATTTATGGCCCTGAACGACAGGTGGTAGCGGTACAACATCTATTTTTAAAAATAGCTTGCAATTAAATAGCGTGCTATATATTATTCAACCCATGAAATCGAAATCCGCTAAAACCGCCAGCATTGATAACGCGCCACGGCTGGATAACCAGCTTTGCTTTGCGCTTTACTCAACGTCATTGGCCATGAGCAAGGTCTATCGCAAGCTCTTGCCGCGGCTCGGCCTGACCTATTCGCAATATCTGGTCATGATGGTGTTGTGGGAGCAGGATGAGTTGACGGTGTCGGATATCGGCGAACGACTCTTCCTCGATTCCGCCACGCTGACGCCTCTGCTCAAGCGGATGGAAGCAGCAGAATTGATTACCCGCGTTCGGGCAGCAAATGATGAACGTCAGGTCATCATTACGCTGACCAAGAGCGGTGACGCCCTGCGCAGCAAAGCGCTGGAAATGCAGGGTGAAGTATTGTGCGCGACGACATGCAGCCTCGATGAAGTCGTGGCTATGAAAGAACAGCTGATCGCCTTGCGCGGCAAGCTGGCTGGAAATGCTTAGGTTTGAAAACCGGGTTTTAAAAATGAGTGGGACGGGTGTATAAATGTCCCATTCATACTTGTATTTATGTAGTGCGCTATTTAATAGTTGGCAATTAGTACGCTTGTCATGTTTAGTTTGTAGTTTCGGTATGCAGCGAACCGTATAGATTAAATCGCTGAATTTCTTAAATGATGCAACCTTCAGGAGAATGACCATGTCGATCGAAAAAGTCCTTTACCGCGCTCACGCAACTGCAACCGGTGGCCGTGACGGCCGTGCTGTTTCATCCGATGGCGTGCTGGACGTCAAACTGGGTACACCGAAAGAACTCGGCGGCGCCGGTGGTGCTGTCACCAATCCGGAGCAATTGTTTGCGGCTGGCTACTCGGCTTGCTTCCTGGGCGCGATGAAGTTCGTTTCTGCCCGCGAAAAAATCGCCTTTCCGGCAGATGCATCGGTACAGGGCAATGTTGGCATCGGCCAAATCCCGACCGGTTTCGGTATCGAAGTAGAACTACAGATCAACTTGCCAGGTTTGGATCGTGCGGTCGCACAAGGCCTGATCGAAAAGGCGCACATCGTTTGCCCATACTCGAACGCGACGCGCGGCAACATCGACGTGACGCTGACACTGGTGTGATTGAACTAAATTAGTTTAAAAGCGCTGTCGTGAAAACGGACTTGCTGAGGCAGGTCCGTTTTTTTATGTCTGAAGAAAGAAGAGGCTAAGTTTGATTAGCTGACTTGCCATGCACCATCGCTATAAACCACTTCATCATCCAGATAAACCGCATCCGTCACCGCGAATACATCGACGTGATAGCGTGCAGTAGCCCGCCTGATCAATGCCTTGTTGTAGACACCGTGTTTGGCTCCAAGCGATAAATGGATACCGCACATGCGTTCATAGGTTCCTATGTCATCAACCAGGCATGTACGCGAAAACGCGCGGTTCATGCCAAAGCCCAGTTCACGTAACCAGACTTCGCCTTCGTCAGCGCGGATGTTGGCCATGACCTGGTCGAAAGCGGGAGTGGAGTCGATGACGTCCGTCACACGGCCTTGATTGATGACGAGGGTGATCGGGTGTTCCGGTTTGTTGACGCGAAATGCGGTATCGCCAAAGACGAAGATTTTTACCTTGCCGTGTACGGCTTCCAGATCGCGCGCTTCAGTGAAGACTTCTCCGATAGGGAACTGGCCGCCGACGTTATTCATTTCACTGTAGTCGCCGATGTTTAGTTTGGCCGGTTCGAACGGAGACGCAAAATGCAGGCGCTCGCCGTCACCTTCTACTACACCGCTTCCAGCTTTATCGATGCGCGCTTTCAAGGCTTGGCCGACACCACGGTAGTAGGCCGGATCGTAAGCCAGCGATGCAATGTAATGCTGCGCCTGGATACCCGTCATGCGTGACAGGTGTGGATGTTCTATAACCTTGAGCGAGCGCTTGAAGAGCTCGACGCGGATGCGGAAGGCTTCCAGGCGGAAGTTGGTGGACTGTATCAGTACCACCAGATCATGGGGCTGGAGCTCGGCAAATGCGGCGAGCACGGCGTTCGGGCTGACACTGTCAAAGTCGATGAATTGCGCATCAGGCAGACATCGTTTGTAGGCTACGCTCAATGTGCGTGACAATTCGCTGCGCGTATCCATGACGACCAATGCCGCTTGCCCGGGGGTGTGTTGTATCGCCAGCGCGAGGACGTCGCGCAGGTGCTTCTCTGCGTCGTCTATGGATAGGTCGCTCATTGTGCTGCTGGCGGTATGCGCGCTGGGGCTGGGACTGGTCATCGGATGTTGCTCTGCAAAGGAAAGGGCATTGCGCATGCCGGTAAATGACAAACGAATAACAGGTTGTTATGCGTCCGGAAGTCGGCACAGCGATGCGGTGACGCATGTTACACCATGCGCCACCATGGCAGGGCGTCAGCGCGGATGGGCGAGCAGGTGCTGTGCCAGCGCGTGATAGGCGGGTAGTGAGGTCGGGTCATTTGCTGAGTTAGATGCGACCGGATTCGAGGCAAAGCGCACGATGACCATTTCCGCTTTGGGATCGATGTAGATGGTTTGTCCATGCACGCCGCGTGCCGTGTATGCGCCGTCTTCATTGTGTGTGACCCACCACATATTGCGATAGCTCCAGCCGGGCAATAGTGTGTAGTTGGCCTTGGCGAAAGCCTCTTTGTCGCCACCACGACGGATGTCATCGACGACAGCTTTAGGCACGATTTGTTGTCCGTTGTAGCGTCCGTTGTTGCGCAGCATTTCGCCAAAACGGGCGAGGTCGCGCAAGCCGGCATTGAAGCCGCCCCCTGCGAATGGCGTACCTATCGAATCGACCGAGAAGTAGGCATCCTGTTCGGCACCCAGGCGACGCCAGATACGTTCAGATAACAGTTCAGCGACATTGTGTCCGGTCACGCGTGCGATGACCCAGCCCAGCACATCGGTATTTACGGTTTTATAACCGAAGGCGCTGCCATGCTGTCCCTGCGCTTGCACGGTTTGCATGAATTCGTAATAGCTGCGTGGGCCGGTGTAGTCCTTGGGTTTGGGCAGGGGATTGCCAGCTTGCGCATGTGCCCAGACTTCGGCATTCGGATCGGCGTAGTCTTCGCTGAATTTTAGGCCGGTGGTCATATCCAGTACCTGGCGTATGGTCGCGTTGCCAAAGGCTGATTGCGCCAGCTCCGGTACGTAATCAGCGACCCGCTTATTCGCATCGATACGTCCTTCGGCCACCAGCGTCGCACCCATGGTACCGATCACGGATTTGGTGACGGACATTGCGCCATGCTGGCCATCCGCTTTCAAGACACCAAAGTAGCGTTCATAGACGATACGTCCTTTATGCAGCACGACGATGCCGTCGGTATAGTTGGCCGCAAGTGACTCTTGCCACGTCATGCTTTGCTTGCTATTGAGTGGCATGAAGCGCACGTCGTCGATGTCGCTGCGCAATGCGCGCGGCAAAGCAACAGGTGCTGATAGTCCGCGCGAGACATTGATGGTTGGCATCAGCTGGCGGAAATTGGAGACACTCCAGCGCATCGCCGGGAACTGGAAGTAGCTGCCATCTTCGAAGCGCAGTATGCGATCAGGTGGTGGTGGCGCACCCACCATCCAGCCCAGTTTGGCCGGATCACTGGCCGCCGCGTCGGGGAATTTGGCCTGGTCGGCAGCATAAACGCTGCTGTACAGACTGCAGGCAAGGAGAGTTGTCATGATGGAAGCGCGTTGCATACGTGTTGTGAACATGAAGGCCGCCGTTTCTGTGGGAGTGTGTTTGCTGCTGCAAGGGCATGTCGACCATATACTGCCTGATTTATTGCTACAGGAACCGATATCGCAGAAAAAGGCCGCTGTGGCTGCCAAATTGAAAGTAATGTTGCTGTCACGGAAATATGTACGCACATCGATATAATGCTGATCAACCATTCCTTCCTCTAACCCGGCAACACATAAAAACAATGTTTACTCAACGTTCCAGCCTGTGGCGTACCGCATCCTTATTGGTGTTTAGCGCGTTACTGGCAGGTTGTAGCAGCCTGGTGCAATACAACATCAATGAGCCGCTGACCGAGTACAAACCGGATCACGGCTACACCATCAAGTCGATCGATCTCGCACCCGGCGATAGCAAGATGTTTATGGTGGTGCTGTTTTCTGGTGGTGGTGCACGTTCGGCGGCTCTCGGTTATGGCGTGCTGGAAGAGCTGGCGCGCCATAAGTTTGTGCAGAACGGCAATGAGCGGCGTTTGTTCGATGAAGTTGATCTGGTCTATGGCGTATCCGGCGGCTCCATACTCGCCGCTTATTATGGTTTGCACGGGCCGGATGTATTTCCCAGCTTTAATGATAGGTTCCTGAATCTGGATTTCCAGGACAAGATCGTTAGCCAGATTATTTCCTTTTCCAATCAATGGCGGCTGACATCGCCGCGCTTTGGTCGTTCTGATTTGCTGGAAGAGCAGTTGGATGAGGTCTTGTTTGATAAAAAGACTTTTTCCGACCTCGCCAAAAAGAAGCGCAAAGGCCCGTTGACCATTATTAGCGCAACCGATATGTCTTCCGGTGCACGTTTCGATTTCATCCAGGAGACTTTCGATTTCATTTGTTCTGATCTGAATCGCTTCCCGATCTCACGAGCAGTGGCGGCTTCCAGCGCCGTGCCTTTGTTGTTTTCGCCTGTCACTTTATGGAATTATGCCGGTACTTGCGATTTCCGCGTACCTGATACGCTGATGGCAGCGGCGGATAATAAAAAGCGTGGTCGCATAGCAGCAGTATCACGCACACGTGCGAAAGAGTTGTTTAGTTATCTGGATCCGATCAAACGGCCATACATTCATCTGCTTGATGGCGGCCTGTCCGACAATCTGAGCATACGTAGCATCCTCGATATGGAAGCGCTGGTCGGCAGCGAAGAGGTCAGGCAAGACTTCCGCCTGGATGAGATGGAGAAGCTGGTGCTGGTTGTGGTGAATGCACAAAACAATCCAGAGAATACGATAGACCAGAGTGCGGATGTGCCCGGTTGGCGCGATGTGATACGTGCGATTAGCGATATACCGATTGCACGCTATACCCAGGAAACTGAACTGGCGATGCAGTCGTCGATAGAGCGCTGGCAGGAAGCCGCACGCTTGCGCGCAGAGCAAAACAACACTGCGCCTCCTTCGGTTTATTACATCAACGTCTCGTTGAAAAATATGACGGATGAAGAAAAACGGATCGACTTGCTGAATGTGCCGACGTCCTTATACCTGCCGAAAAAAACCGTCCGCGAGTTACGCGGTGCGGCGACGACACTCTTGCACGAGTCGCCCGAATTCCAACGGCTGCTGAAGGATATATCGGCGAAGCAGGCTGATTGAGATCATACTCATATTGGTGAAATGAGTTCCATTAAGCGGGGTAAAGCATGGGCAAGGATGATGAATTGCAGAAAGCAATTCTGAATAATATTCCCGATCAGGCGTGGCTGAAGGATAAGGATTCACGCTACATCCTGGTCAATGACGCATTCATCGCTGCCTGCCGTTTGCCGGAAAGTGAAATTCTGCACAAAACACCGGCAGATGTTTGGCCTGAAGAATGGGGCAATAAATACATAGATACCGACAAACGCGTGATGGAGCAGGGTGAGCGTTTGCGCTATGAAGAATGGCGTCATACAGAGGACGGCACCTTGCGCTGGTACGACACGATCAAGACGCCTATCCGCAATGAGCAGGGCGAAGTAATCGGTACTACCGGTATCTCGCGCGATATCACGGACCGCAAAATGGCGGAGCAGGAATTACTTGCTTCCCGTACCCAATTACGCGAACTGTCGGCATACCTGCAAGTGGTGCGGGAAGAAGAACGTACGCGCATTTCCAGAGAATTGCATGATGAATTGGGACAAGCGTTGACGGCGATACGTATCGGCCTCAGCGTAATCGAAACCCAGCATGAAATGCACGACGATGAATGGCTCAAAAGCCTGTCCGGCTTAAAGAAAATCGCCGACTCTACCGTAGAGTCAGTGCAGCGCATTGCGGCTGATTTGCGCCCGTTAATACTGGATGAACTGGGCTTGCTGCCGGCGATAGACTGGTTGCTGGAATCCTTCTCGGAGCGCAGCGCGATCGCCTACGAATTGAGCCTGCCTGCTACGCCATTGCACTTCAGCCATGAAGCCAGTACTGCTATATTCCGCATTCTGCAGGAGTCTCTGACAAATATCAGCCGCCATAGCCAGGCCACGCTGGTGGTGGTGGCACTGAGAGAAACAAAAGATTTCATTACGATGAAAATTACCGATAATGGAAGCGGCATTGACAGCTCGGTTTCACGGCAAAACAGTCTGGGTTTACTCGGTATGCGTGAACGTGCTTTCATGCTGGGCGGTAAGCTGAGAATACAGAGTCGTGCCGGGTCTGGTACCAGTGTCGAGCTGCGGATTCCAAAAACCAATGCCGCGCATGCGGGGGAAAGAAAATGATACAAATATTGATCGCGGATGATCACGCCATCATCCGTGACGGCCTGAAGCAAATCATTTCTTTCGTGTCGAATATGGCGGTGGCTGGCGAAGCATCGAACGGCGAAGAAGTGCTGCAAAAAATCCGCGCGCTGAAGGTCGATGTGCTGGTGCTGGATATGTCCATGCCGGGCAAGAGCGGGATCGCGCTGATTCAGCAAATCAATGCGATCAAGCCGGACTTGCCGATCCTGGTATTGAGCATGCACCAGGAGAGTCAGTATGCGGTGCAGGCAATGCGTGCCGGTGCATCGGGTTACATCACGAAGAATACGGCATCGAGCCAGTTGATCGAAGGCATACGCAAGGTTGCCGAGGGTGGGACCTTTGTTTCGCCAGAGATTTCTGCCAAACTGATCAAGCAAATGCACAAGCCGGAAACAGACTTGCCGCATACCAAGCTAACCGCGCGTGAGTTCCAGATTTTCAGCATGCTGGTCGAAGGTCATTCGGTCAACGACATCGCAAAAATCTTGTCGCTTAGCAATAAAACCATCAGTACCCATAAAGCCGCTGTTTTGCAAAAAATGGATGCTTCCACCACTGCTAGCCTTGTGTATTACGCCCTTAAACACGGCTTGATCAATGAGGGGTACGATTGATCCATGAGCACCTCCGGGCATCTAGGAAAATCCCTAGATCCGAATCAGGGAATCCTGATTCCAACCTGAGTCATTGATCTTTATGCTCATCTTCCATGAACCCGATTCCTGGAGAAATGATGAGAACCACCCGCCCAGTCAGTTATGCCGAACACGGCATGGTCGCCACCGCCCACTACCTGGCGACCGGCGCAGCACTGGATGTGCTGAAGGAAGGCGGTACGGCAGTGGATGCAGCGATCTGCGCCGCCGCCACCATGAGCGTGGTATTGCCGCACATGATAGGCATAGGCGGCGATGCATTCTGGATGATCCATGACGCCAAATCAAATACCCTGTCCGCGCTGAACGGCAGCGGCACCTGCGGTAAAGACATTACACTGGACAGCTATCGCGGCATGGATGCGATTCCTAATCGCGGCCCGCAATCCGCGATTACCGTGCCTGGCGCGATCGATAGCTGGGCCTTGGCCCACGAGCGTTTCGGAACCATGCCACTGACGCGTTTGCTGGCACCTGCGATCCGTTATGCGAGCGAAGGTGTGGCTGTCACCCAGGATATCAGCCGCTGGATTACTGACGACACTGAAGATTTCCGTAAAGATCCTGGCTCGGCCGGCATCTTCCTGAAAAATGGCAACGCCTATCAACCTGGTGAACGCCTGCAACAACCTGCATTGGCCAAGACGCTGGAAAACATCGCACAGCATGGTCCGCGTTACTTCTACGAAGAAACTGCCAAATCGATCGTGTCTTACCTGAAGAGCCAGGGCGGTTTGTTGACGGTTGAAGACTTCCAGAATTATCACGCCAAGTGGGTTAAACCTATTTCGACCAACTATCGCGGCTTCCAGGCTTTCCAGGTGCCACCACCATCGCAAGGCATTGCCGGCCTGATGATCCTGAACTTCCTGAACGGTATCGACCTGTCGGGACTGGATGCGAATTCGCCCGAGTACTACAACGCGATGATCCAGGCGATCAAATGGGCTTTCAACAAACGCGACCAGTACCTGACTGATCCTGAGTTCTCCGATATCCCTATCGAAAAGCTGCTCGATCCTGCGCTCGCAAATGCCGAGCGCGCAGAGTGGCTGGCGGATACCAAACGTACGCATGAAAATCGTCCGGGCGGAAGCGACACCACCTTCATCAGCATCGCTGACAAATATGGCAATGCAGTTGGACTGGTGCAGAGCTTGTACTTCGACTTCGGCTCCTGCGTCACTGACCCAGGTTCGGGCGTGTTGATGCAAAACCGTGGCGCGTTCTTCTCGCTGCAACCAGATCATCCGAACGTCCTCAAGCCGGGCAAACAAAGTGCATCGACGCTGATGTCGGGCATGTTGTTCAAGGACGGCAAGCCTTACATGGTGTACGGCACGCAAGGTGGCGAAGTACAACCGCAGACGCAAACATCTGTGGCTACCCGTGTGGTGGATTTCGGTTTGAACGTGCAGGAAGCCATCGATGCACCGCGCGTACTGTACGGCCGTTCATGGGGTGATACCTCGAATAAATTATTGCTGGAGTCCGCAGCACCGGAAGCAACCTTTGACGCATTGCGTGAACAAGGTCATCCGGTGGAACCGGCACAGTGGCCATTCCCACGTATGGGTACGGCGCAAGCGATCCGCTTGCCGGGTCCGTGGTCCCCGTTCTTTGAAGGCGGTGCAGATCCGCGCGGCGAAGGGATTGCATTAGGTTTTTAGTTGTTTCATCCAGAGGAGAAGGTTATGGAGATGGACTTGTTAATACACAATGTACGCGTGTGGGATGACAAACCACTGATGGACATTGGTATCAAGGATGGAAAGATTGCTGCCATAGAAGAAGGCCTTGAGGCCTCGGCAAAAGAAGCAATCGATGCAGAAGGCCGTGCCGTTATTCCAGGCATGGTCGAGCCGCACATGCATTTGGAAAAAGCATTCCTGCACCGCCGCTTGCCGCCGGTCCTGGGTACGCTGGAAGAAGCGATCCGCGTGACCGGTATCCTGAAGAGCAAACAGGAACGTAAGGACGTATTGGATCGCTCCCGCCAGGTGCTGGATATGGCTGTCAAGAACGGTACGGTCGCATTGCGCGCCCACCCGGACGTTGATTTGATCCAGGGCCTGATCGGTGTTGAAACACTGGTCGAGCTGCGCGACGAGTACAAAGATTTGATGGATATTCAGATCGTTGCATTCCCGCAGGAAGGCATCATCAAATCGCCAGGCACGACTGACTTGATGGAGAAATCCATGAAGCTGGGTGCTGACGTGGTTGGTGGTTGCCCATACAACGAACTGACTTGGGAAGATACCAAGCGTCATATCGACATCGTGTTCGACATGGCGATCAAGCATGATGCACCTATCGACTTGCATGCGGACTTCTCCGACGATGCCAGCGACCAGCGTTTTGCCGCCACTGCTTACGTCGCACAAAAAACCATCGATACCGGCTATGAGGGACGCGTCTCGCTGGGCCACGTGTCCAGGCTTGGTTCGCTCGATCCGGACGAGTTGAAGCCAGTGATCGAATTGCTGCGCAAGGCTGATATCAGCATCGTTACCTTGCCTGCGACTGATCTTTATCTGGGTGGTCGCAATGATACAAAGAATCGTCGTCGCGGTTTGACACCAGTACGTTCGCTGCATGAAGCAGGTGTCAACGTCGCCTACTCGTCGAACAATATCCGCAATGCGTTCACGCCTTTTGG
>JBEBUE010000042.1:0-11913 GCA_040393485.1 Herminiimonas sp. | reverse complement strand
GGGGTTATATGTTTTTGCGTATCCACGCGCTACTGAATTATCAGTCGCGCACTCTATGCCGAATCAGCGTCTTACTGGCGCTGACTTTTGGCACATCTTTTGTTCACGCCCAATCCAATGGGCTCACATTAAACGAAGCATTACAGCTTTCATTGCAGCGGTCGTCGTTGACCAAAGCCGCTAATGCATCTGTCTTGGCCAGCCGCGAATCGGCAGCGAAAGCCGACCAATTGCCTGACCCGATGCTGAAAGTTGGTATCGACAATTTACCAGTGACGGGTAGCGACCGTTACAGCACCACGAGCGACTTCATGACCATGCGTCGGGTTGGTATCGAACAGCAATGGGTATCTTCCGACAAGCGTATCGCACGGTCCGAGCGTGCACAGCGCGCCGTCGAAATGGAAGAAAGTACCTATTTAGAAACCATTGCCAAGGTTCGGGAAGAAGCAGCCAAGGCATGGGTCAATGTGCTTTATGGACAGCGCACATTGGCATTGGTCAGTGCGATGGAAAAAGAAGCTGCCGAAGACCTGAACGCAATGAATGCAGCACATCGAGGTGCCAAGGCAAACGCCTCAGATGTAATGCAAGCGCAATTGACACTCTCGCAGGCGCAAGATGCAACGCGCAAGAACACACAGGATTTGAAGAATGCACGTCTAGCGTTAAGTCGCTGGACCGGTATGCCAGCCGCCACTGTCGCTGATGAGACTCCAAAGCTGAATTCACATGTGCCTGGATTGCCCATAGAAGAACTCGAAAAATATCACCCGATGTTATTGACGGCTCGTCGCGCAATCAATCTGGCTGATGCCGACAGCACTGTGGCAACCCGCGAAAGTAACCCCGACTGGTCGGTTGAAGCCTCTTACAGCCAGCGCGGCAGCCAGTACTCAAACATGGTTTCCTTTGGCATCAGCATTCCACTAGCCGTTAATCGTGCACAAAAACAGAATCGCGACATCGCTGAAAAATCTGCCTTAGGCACCAAGGCCAGGATGCAGTACGAAGAAGCATTGCGTGAATTGCAGACTGAAATCGAGAATCAGTCGTCCACTCTGGAAAGTCTTAAATCCCGTGTCACACAACTCAATGCGCAGTTACTGCCGGCAGCATCGCAGCAGGTGGAGCTGGCAACTGTTGCCTACCGTTCCGGTAGCGGCAGTCTGAGTGCTGTCTTCAATGCGAAAAAAATGTTGTTGGAACGACGCCTGCAAATAGCCGAGCTTGAGAGAGAAGCGGCGCTGACCTGGGCGGCGCTTGAGTATCACGTGGTTCCACATGACATGGTATCTGCAGGAGAAATGAAATGAAATCAAAGTTCGCATTGAAAACGATAGTGCTGGTATTAGCAGGTGCTGGCCTCGTGTTTGGCGGCTATTGGGTCGGTACGCAAAGAAGTATGGATAACGCTGCGACATTTGGCGCGGCGACCAAAAAAGTTGACCCGAAGACGGGCCGCAAAGTCCTGTACTGGCACGACCCCATGGTTCCAGGAAACAAGTTCGACAAGCCTGGTAAAAGTCCTTTCATGGATATGCAGTTGGTTCCAGTTTATGCGGATGAAGGTTCGGAAGATGGTGGTGTAAAAATCAGTCCGACACTTCAACAGAATCTAGGTATCAGATTCGCAACTGTAAGGCGGGAAGAAGTACGGGATGCATTTGAAATGGTCGGCACAACGCAGTTTGATGAGAGCGCATCAGAAGTTGCACAAAGCCGTGTGACGGGATATATCGACAAACTATATGCTCGCTCACCTCAGCAACGCATCAAGCGTGGCGAAGCAATCGCTTCGATTTTCGTTCCAGACTGGATTGCACCGCAAGAGGAATACCTGGCACTCAAACGTGGTGGCAATACTGAACTGGCATTGGCTGCACGACAAAGAATGCGGGCGATGTCTATTCCGGACGGATTGATAAACCAAGCAGACCGTACCGGACAATCGCAAAAGCACTTTACGCTGACATCTCCAGTAGCCGGCGTCATCACCGAGCTATCCGTGCGCGATGGCGCGATGGTATCGCCCGGTATGACCATTGCAAAAGTCGCTGGGCTGAGCAAGGTCTGGTTAGTAGCAGAAGTACCCGAAGCATTGAGCAATGCAGTCCGTTCAGGGATGGCGGTAGAAGCTACGTTCTCCGGTGATGCGAATAGAAAATACAGTGGCAAGGTTAGAGAAATTTTGCCGGGAATCAGTACTGCAACACGCACCTTGCAGGCTCGGCTGGAGCTGGATAACCGTGATGGCAGCCTTACACCAGGCATGCTCATGCGTGTTCGTCTGGATACCGAAAAGCCAGTTTCGCGACTTCTGGTCCCGAGTGAAGCCGTGATTGCAAGCGGCAAGCAATCCATCGTTCTGGTAGTTGGCGAAAACAACAGCATGCACCCCGTGGTTGTGACGACTGGCCGTGATAGTGGAAACGATACCGAGATTTTGAGTGGCTTGAGCGAAGGGCAGAAGGTAATCGCCTCGGGGCAATTCCTCATTGATTCAGAAGCAAGCCTGAAGTCGGTATTGCCCAAGTTTTCCGGCAATAAGCAAACAATGCAGTCTGCAGCGTCTCTTGTTCATCGGGGCGTTGGCACTGTAGAAAAAGTAACGCCAAAAGCATTGACTCTTTCGCACAAGCCGATTCCTGAGCTTGAGTGGGGTGCGATGACGATGGACTTTAACAAGTCGCGTCCCGAGCTATTCAGCGAGATAAAAGCAGGGCAGGAAGTTGAATTTTCATTCAAGGAAAATGACGACGGCTACCTACTTGAAAGCGTTAAACCAGTCGGAGGCAAGCAATGATTGCGCGAATTATTCGCTGGTCCATTGCTAACCGATTCTGGGTGCTGCTTGCTGCGGTCGTCATCGCAGGATGGGGCCTATGGTCATTGAACAAAACACCATTAGATGCGCTACCAGACCTATCGGATACGCAGGTCATCATTCGCGCCCAATATCCCGGTAAGGCACCTCAGATAGTTGAGGACCAGGTTACTTACCCACTGACCACGGCGTTGTTGGCTGTTCCAGGTGCCAAAACCGTTCGTGGGTATTCCTTTTTTGGCGACTCGTTCGTTTATGTTCTTTTCGACGATGCGACGGACCAATACTGGGCTCGCTCCAGAGTCCTGGAATACATCAGTCAAGTGCAAAGCCGTTTACCGCAAGGTGTGCGTGCCGAACTTGGGCCGGATGGAACGGGAGTCGGCTGGGTATTTGAATATGCGCTGGTTGACCGTACTGGACACAACGACCTCAGTCAGTTGCGGACATTGAACGACTGGTTTTTGAAGTTCGAGCTTAAAACCGTTCCAGATGTAGCCGAGGTCGCCAGCATCGGCGGCATGGTGAAGCAGTACCAAGTCATCCTGGACCCGGACAAGCTGCGTGCTTTCGGTATCTCGCATGCAAAGGTACTCGATGCATTGGCGAAGGCAAACCAGGAATCGGGTGGTTCGGTCGTCGAAATGGCCGAGACCGAATATATGGTTCGCTCGCACGGTTACCTGCGCTCACTGGAAGATTTTCGTAATGTTCTTCTCAACGCAAATGATGCTGGTACGCCCGTATTACTCAGGGATGTAGCGACAGTTCGCATTGGCCCCGAAATGCGTCGTGGGATAGCAGAATTGAATGGTGAAGGTGAAGTCGCCGGTGGCGTGGTTGTCATGCGTTCCGGTAAGAATGCGCTGGAAACCATCAAAGCGGTCAAGGCAAAACTAGCTACCTTGCAAAGCTCGCTTCCCAAAGGTGTGGAGGTGGTCACCACCTACGACCGCTCCAAACTGATTACGGCCGCAGTAACCAATCTTAGAGACAAGCTGATTGAAGAGTTTGTTGTGGTCGCCTTGGTCTGCGCCATCTTTTTGTTTCATTTGCGCAGTGCCTTGGTCGCCATCATCTCGCTTCCTTTAGGCGTGCTTGCAGCCTTCATTGTGATGCGCTATCAAGGCGTCAACGCCAATCTGATGTCCCTGGGTGGTATCGCCATTGCCGTCGGTGCGATGGTCGATGCGGCGATTGTCATGATTGAGAACGCGCACAAGCATCTGGAAGCCTATTCACATTCACATCCGAATCAGGAAATTAGTGGGAAAGAGCGATGGAACTTGATTGCAGAATCGGCGATTGAAGTTGGGCCGGCGCTGTTTTTCTCATTACTCATCGTCACTTTATCCTTCATTCCTGTCTTCGCCTTGGAAGCGCAGGAGGGCAAGCTGTTTGCGCCGCTGGCATATACCAAAACCTACACGCTGGCAGCCGCAGCCGGTTTGGCGATTACGTTGATACCGGTATTGATGGGGTACATGATACGTGGACGTATTCCAAGCGAAGCATCGAATCCGATTAATCGCGTATTGATACGAATGTATCGGCCTTGGTTGAATGCAAGTCTGGCGCATCCTAAATGGACGATTGCCATTGCGTTTATCGCTCTTGCCCTGACAGTGATTCCTCTGTCCAAGCTAGGAGGCGAATTTCTGCCACCTCTGGACGAAGGTGATTTGCTGTACATGCCTTCTGCCTTGCCCGGACTGTCAGCATCCAAAGCCAGCGAATTGCTACAGCAGACAGACAGACTAATCAAAACCGTTCCTGAGGTTTTGACGGTATTTGGTAAAGCTGGCCGTGCGGAATCAGCAACCGACCCTGCTCCGTTGGAGATGTTTGAAACGACTATTCAGTTCAAACCGAAAGACCAATGGCGTCCTGGTATGACCTCTGCAAAACTCATTGAAGAACTCGACCGAATAGTCAAGGTTCCAGGGTTATCGAATGTGTGGGTACCACCTATCCGAAATCGTATCGATATGCTTTCGACTGGCATCAAGACGCCCGTCGGTGTGAAGGTATCCGGTGCCGACCTCGGGCAAATCGACAAAATCGCCACGCAAATCGAAGCCGTCGTCAAAAAAGTGCCAGGGGTGACTTCTGCATTGGCAGAACGCGTAAGTGGCGGACGGTATATCGACGTTGATATTGACCGAGCAAAAGCCGCGCGATATGGCCTTGCGGTGACGGATGTGCAGTCGGTCATTTCATCTGCCATCGGTGGAGAAAACATTGGAGAGGTTGTGGATGGACGCCAGCGTTTTCCTATCAATGTCCGCTACCCGCAGGATTATCGTAACTCCGTGCAGACACTACGTGACTTTCCTATAGTCACAGACAGAGGTGCCCAGGTAAGGCTGGGAGATATTACGAACATCAAGGTGACCGATGGACCACCAATGATACGCAGCGAGAATGCACGGCTTTCTGGTTGGGTCTATGTTGATGTACGCGGAACGGACTTGCACACAGCGGTGAAGGCAATGCAGGCAGCAGTGGCTAAGGAAGTAAAACTCCCGCCTGGGTATTCGATAGGCTGGTCGGGGCAATTTGAATACCTGGAACGTGCCGTCGCCAAGTTGCAAACGGTCATTCCGCTAACGCTGGCCGTCATTCTTATCCTCCTGTATTTGGCGTTTCGCTCAGTATCAGAAGCATTGCTACTCATGCTGACAGTGCCTTTTGCACTCATCGGAGGCTTCTGGTTTGTATGGTTGTTGGGCCATGCTATTTCGGTTGCCACTGCGGTCGGTTTTATTGCCTTGGCTGGATTGGCTGCTGAATTTGGCGTTGTGATGCTGGTGTATCTACGTAATTCATTGAATCAGCGCTTGCAGTCCGGTCTACCGTTGACCAAGGAGCTCATTGCGGAAGCGATACGAGAAGGAGCTGTACTGCGTGTGCGTCCCAAAGCCATGACAGTAGCAGTTATCTTGGCCGGCCTTATCCCGATTATGTTCGGTAGCGGCGCTGGCTCTGAAGTAATGCAGCGAATTGCGGCACCGATGGTGGGTGGCATGATTACCGCCCCATTGTTGTCACTTTTTGTGATTCCAGCAGCATGGCGTTTGCTTCAAGAACGCAAATTACGTTTAGCAATACAAAACAAATCAATTTAACTACTAAGGAGTATCAAATGAAAAAATCGTTTTTGAATCTAGTGGCAGTCTGTGGATTTTCCCTAATGGCAGTGAATGTTTACGCTGACCAAAGAACCATGGGAATGGACATGGCAGGAATGAAGATGGACGGTATGAAAATGGATAAGATGCCAGCCGATTCAATGAGTGCAATGTCTCTATCTGACGGCGTGGTGAAAGCCGTTGATAAGGAAAATAGCAACATTACTTTGAAGCACGGTCGCATCAAGAGTGCGACGGTAGAGATGGGGCCTATGACTATGTCGTTTCCCGTAAAAGAGAAAGCTTTGCTTTCAAATGTGAAAGTAGGGGATAAGGTGAAATTTACGGTTGAGAATATTGATGGCACCGCGACAGTGACGATTTTGTCTATACAAAAATAAAGGTGATGACGTGAGTATTCGCATTAAAGTAACCAGGCATCCGCGCACGAAAGTAGCCGGTCATTCGAATTTCAAAGTAACCACGACAGACTATTCAAGCTGAAACGGACCGACGCTCTCGAAAAGCATATCGATTCGCCTGTGCATCGTATAGCGCGTGATGTTCAGGCAGATTATTTTCCTTATGAAATTTATAGCGCAGCAATTCGTTGATGTTGCGGTTAATCATACGTGCCTGACACCATGGTGGCACGCGATAGTCCAATGCACTGGAAAATAGATCCCAGTCTGACTGATAGTCAAAGCAAATTTCAACGTCTTCTTCGAGGGGCCTGACAATCCTGAGCCAAGTTGTCATTTTGACGTACAGATGCTCAACCGCACAGGGTGCACCTTGGATTCGTCCAAGTAATGGAATTACTGTTTCGCGCACGAATGCGTTACAACTGCCGTGCGGGTACGGCACCTCGGCATAGAATTCTTCACCTGACTGCGCGACCATACCAATGCTTATGAGGTGAATATCGATAAAATCAGTAAACTCGGTATCGATAAAAATTTTGAACGACATAAGCTTATTGCTCCTTCAGTGCTTTGCAAATAGATGGCTATTTTCAAATGCGGCTAAGTGGTTACTTTAATGCGAATACTCAATGACGGCAGTACACGTTGTTGATCGGGCAGTAACTCGAGAAGATAGGCATACTTTATTGGTATGCCATTTTCGAGAATCTCGGCTTACTTTCGTTGCAACGACGGAAAATAGAGACTAAACGCAGTTTTGCCATCCCGAGCGACGACGGAGACGCTGCCTCCATGCGCCTGCATGATGGCGCGTGTTATGGAAAGGCCCAAGCCAGCCGAGTCAGATTCAGATTTTTTGCGAGATTTATCGGCCCGAAAAAAGCGATCAAACAAATGCGATTGAATTTCGGCAGGTATTTCCTCGCCATCGTTTTCTACGGTAACGGTGGTGCCTGCTTCCACAGGCATTATCTTGATGGAAATAGTCCCGTACGGTGGTGTATAGCGGAGGGCATTCGATAGCAAGTTGTTTAAAGCACGGCGAAACATAAGCCGATCTCCGATCACGAGAGCGTCTCCCTCGCATCGCAAAACGACTTCTTTTTCTTCGGCTAAAGCTTCATAGAATTCCAATAAGGCTTGGCACTCTCGCGCTATGTTTAGTTTTTCTACCGACGGAAGTGCAAGTCCGTTTTCTGTTTGTGCGAGAAATAGCATGTCTGAAATGGTTTTCCCCAATCGCTGAAGCTCTTCTGCGTTTGAGCTGAGAGAATCTCTGTAATCAGCAGCACTACGACTCTGATTTAAGACAACGTGCGTCTGCGTAAGCATATTACTGATGGGAGTCCGTAGCTCATGTGCCAGGTCTGCGGAAAATTCCGTCAATCGGGCAATATCGTTCTGAAGGCGATCAAGCATGGCATTGAGTTTGACAGCCAGATCTGTCATTTCTGCCGGAACTGCATCGACAGGCATACGTTCCTTCATATTCTGCGACGTAACAGTTTGCGCGCGCGCCGCCATTGTTCGCAAAGGAGAGAGGCCTTGCCTTGCAGCCCACCAGCCCAACATAACAGTGGCAATCGCTGCCACCACGACGTATAGCATCAACGTAGTTCGGAACATGCTCATAAAATGAGTGTGGATAGCCTTGTCGACGGCGATAACGACAATGACCGGTGAGCCTGTAGACGCTTTCAGTTCAGCACGAATGGCTTGAAACTCTCGATGTGCGTCGATCTTTACATCAAAATCGCCCTTGGCTTTACTGCTAGGAATGCGTGCAAGAATTGCATCGCGAAATGGGCCGAACGTGGAATAAATTTCCTTGCCGTTGAGGTCCCGCACGTCAACGTAGAAATCAGGGTGATTATGCAACGCTTCACCAAAGGTCTGACTGATCGAATCTACCCCTTTTTCCTCGATGACTTTCTGAATCAACTGCAATTCGTTTTGAAGCAATAACTGGTCTTGTTCTGAAAAGTGTTTCTCGATAGCCGATGAAATGAACGTACCGAAACCAACCAAGACCGCGACAGAAGTGACTGCAAACAAGGTCGTAAGACGACCGGTCAGTGAAATTCCGAACATTATATGATCCTGGCGTCAGCTGGATCTTCCAGAACATATCCGACGCCTCGAATCGTGGAGATTAACTTTGGTTCGTAATCGTCATCCATTTTGGCGCGTAAACGGCGAATCGCGACGTCGATAACATTAGTGTCGCTATTAAAATTAATATCCCAAATTTGAGAGGCGATAAGAGAGCGGGGTAGAACCTCGCCTTTGTGTCTCACCAAGAATTCCAACAGAAGGAACTCCTTGTTAGTTAAGGTTAGGCGTTTTCCCGCGCGAGTAGCCGCTCGTCGGGCAAGATCGAGAACCAAATCCGATACTTGCAGCCGATCCACTAACGGGCTGGGGCTCCCTCTACGTAGCAATGTTCTTACTCTGGCTAGCAATTCTGAGAACGCGAATGGTTTAACCATGTAGTCATCAGCACCTAGCTCAAGACCTTTTACTCTATCCGCTACGCCGTCACGGGCGGTTAAAAAGAGTGTTGGAACACTGTTTCCGGCACTGCGCAATGCATGCAAAATTTTCCATCCGTCGATATCCGGCAGCATCACATCCAGAATGATGAGGTCATAGCTTCCGGTAACGGCGAGGTGGTGCCCGTCCAGTCCATTATTCGCGTAATCCACTGCGAAACCAGCTTCCATGAGCCCTTGCTGTAGGTATTCGCCAGTCTTTACTTCATCTTCGACGATTAATAATTTCATTTTCCAATCCGTGCTGGTACATGCTCGCATGTGCGGGCTAGCTTGTAAGCCCAAACGATACGCTAACTCTCGCTAAATTACGTGAACATTACATGTTTGTAATGAACCGGTAATGCTAAAGATAATTTGATTGAATTATGATTATCTCCATCAAACACCTTCACCCTTTGGTTTGGAGACTCTCATCTATGTCAGCCCGTTCCACCATGTCTGTATCTCGCCGCCGTTTTGTTAAAGGTCTTGCCGCTGGAGGGGTTTTGCTGGGAGTTTCAGCTCCTCTACGTCACGTGCTAGCGCAAGACGTCATTGCCTCAGGAACTGCCGCACCCGTGCTCAAGGGTACTCAGTTTGATCTGGTCGTAGCGGAATCGCCCGTCAACTTCACTGGCAAGCCCGCGATTGCGACTACTATCAACGGCACGCTGCCGGCCCCCACGCTTCGCTGGAAAGAAGGTGAAACAGTCACTATTAGGGTGACTAATCGCCTAGCCGTCTCGACGTCAATCCACTGGCACGGGATTATTCTGCCTTTCCAAATGGATGGCGTCCCAGGGATTAGCTTTAACGGCATTGCCCCAGGGGAAACGTTTACTTATCGCTTTAAAGTTCAGCAAAGCGGCACTTACTGGTACCACTCCCATTCTGGTTTTCAGGAGCAGACGGGTATGTTCGGCGCAATCATTATCGATCCCGCTCAAGGAAAAGATATTGCGGCTGATCGCGAGCACGTCTTATTGCTCTCGGATTGGATGGACGACGATCCCATGACCGTACTGGGACGCTTAAAGAAGCAAGGTGACTACTACAACTACGGACAGTTGACCGCAGGAGAATTCTTCAGTGATGTATCGAAAGATGGTTGGAAAGCAGCCCTCTCGAAACGGAAGATGTGGAACGAAATGCGGATGAATCCCACCGATATGGGAGATTTGTCGGCGGCCGTCTTGACCTTCCTGACTAATGGCATTACGCCAGCAGGCAACTGGACTGGACTTTTCCAAAAGGGCGAAAAGGTTCGCCTACGCTGTATCAACGGATCCGGTAACACTTTTTATGACGTCCGCATCCCAGGGTTGAAGTTAAAAGTGGTTCAAGTTGATGGCATCAACATTGAACCGATCTCAGTAGATGAGTTCCGTTTTGGCCCTGGAGAAACCTGTGACGTGATCGTCGAGCCCAAGGACGATGTTTACACCGTCTTTTCCCAAACAATGGATCGAACTGGTTATGCGCTTGGCACTCTTGCAGTCAAGTCAGGTTTGCGCGCTCCTGTCCCCGCAATCGATAAGTTGGAATGGTTAAGCATGGAAGACATGATGGGCGATATGTCTAACATGGCTGGCATGGACCACGGTGCGATGAATATGGGTGGCATGAGTATGGACAATATGGATATGTCTGGCATGTCGAGTATGGAAGGCGACAGCATGGCCCAGATGCCCAATATGGCTGGTATGGATCATAGCGCAATGGGCATGCAGCACGGTGGTATGGCCATGGATCATTCCAAACATGCAGCGAACGCTGATCCGCTCAAGACACCGAGCAAAAAGCCCCGTCATGCCAGTACTGAATATGGCGCCAGCACGGACAATCGTATCGACTCACCACGCACCACTTTGAACGACCCTGGCGTTGGACTGCGTAACAATGGTCGTCGCGTACTTACGTTGGCAGATATGCATACGATCGGCGGTCCTTTGGATCCGCGCGGGCCTGGTCGCGAGATTGAGCTGCACTTGACCGGAAATATGGAGCGATACACCTGGTCGTTTGACGGCTTGGAGTTCGGTAAATCAAGCCCCGTGCATTTCAAATATGGTGAGCGAGTGAGAGTCATCCTGCAGAACGACACCATGATGACGCATCCCATGCATTTACATGGAGTGTGGAGCGAACTCGAGACACCAGAAGGCGAGTTCCTGGCGAGACGCCATACCATTCCGGTCCAACCTGCACAAAGGATCAGCTTTTTGGTCACGGCGGATGCATTGGGACGCTGGGCTTGGCACTGCCATCTCATGATGCACATGGATGCTGGCATGTTCCGGGAAGTGATCATCGCATGATTACCATTACTAAACCAAGGATCACTGGTATGCATAACTTCTCACTTAGAAAGACTCTCATTGCTTCGGTGGTTTGCGTCCTCTCGTCAACCGCATTGGCGCAAAGTGCTCAAGATAGTCATAGCGGCCACGGCCAAACGGGCATTCAAAGCGCTACGGATGCTGGCTTTGGGACAATGGATGACAGTGCTGTAACTCCAGCATCAAATACCGCCGATCATGGAAATATGCAAATGGACGGGATGACTGGAATGTCTGACATGGGAGGCAGTTCTGCACCTGCAGATGCGCGAGACCCTCATGCCTACTCTGGCGGGTATCAGTTAGGAACCGGGCTATACGCAGTTGGCCAGCAACGCTCTTTGATGATGGCTGACGAGCACAAGTTCGCTTCGCTATTGGTGGATCGTTTCGAGCGCGGTCATAGTAATGGCGGCAATTCGAATTCTTATGAGGTACAAGCTTGGTACGGAGACAGTTACAACAAGCTTACGGTGAAAGCTGAAGGCGAGTTTGCTCAAGGACGCGTCGAAGACGCGCGTACTGAGCTCCTGTGGGCTAAGGCCTTCCATCCATACTGGGATGTACAAGCCGGCATACGCAACGATATAAGCGCTAATGGCCCCTCGCGAAATTGGTTGGCATTCGGGGTGCAGGGGTTGGCTCCCTATTGGTTTG
>JBEBUE010000041.1:0-11919 GCA_040393485.1 Herminiimonas sp. | reverse complement strand
GACTTCATACGTTTGCACGCGATTAAAAAACGTCCCGGTCGGGTCTTCACCATAGGGCCGGTCGTCGGCCAGCGTCCCGGCTGCGCCGGAAGTGT
Organism: Herminiimonas sp.; assembly: GCA_040393485.1. Taxonomy (GTDB): domain Bacteria; phylum Pseudomonadota; class Gammaproteobacteria; order Burkholderiales; family Burkholderiaceae_D; genus Oxalicibacterium. The sequence continues at coordinate 11,824 of JBEBUE010000041.1, read as the reverse complement.
TCCATGATTTGCAACTGGTGACGCAAGCCTGACAGCCAACGCACACGTTAAGGTCTATTACCAGCGCCATTTGCGTCATTTGTTTCCTCCTTGCGTGCCGCCTGCCTTATAGGCCATCCAGACACGCTTGATGGTGCTGGTACCAGGCAGCGCCGGCATGGTGGCAAACTGTGGCCAGGTTTGTTTCGGCTCATCCGCACCGGCCGGGTAGATACGCACCCGCACGTCGTACCAGCCAGCCTGGCCGGTAACCGGGTCTGAGTTGGATAAACGGCTGCCGTCGGCTGCCGGCGGTAATTCTTCCGAAATCAAATGATTCAGCAAGAAGCCTTTTTGCGATTCATTGGCACCCTGTTCAAGATGCCAGGCACCAGCCGCTTTACCGATTGCATTCCAGGTCCAGACCGTACCGGGTTCCACCGCTTCACTGTAGCGGCACATGCAACGTACTTTGCCCCACATGGATTCAACCCACATCCAGCCGCCGTCAGCGATGCCGTTGGCCTGTGCCAGCAGTGGATTAACGAACAGATAGTTATGCGTGTGGATCTGGCGTAACCATGCGTTCTGCGCATCCCACGAGTGATACATCGCCATCGGTCGTTGTGTTACTGCGTTGAGCGGGTACTTGCTGGTGTCGCCGCTCTGTACTTCCAGCGGCTCGTAGTAAAACGGTAGCGGATCGAAGTAGGTTTCTATGCGTGCGCGTAGACGTTCCGGCGGTTGTTTGCCCGCACGTTTGCCTTGCGCTGCGAGACGGAATTTTTGCATCACATCGGAATAGATATGAATCAGGATAGGATCGGCAAAGCGGCGGATGCGCATGCGCTGCGCCCATTCCATATAGCCTTTGTTCCAGTTGCGCATGTAGCTATAGGACGGTGGCATCTTGTGATGGAACACGCAGCCGTTCTTTGCATACATCTCCCATTGTTTGGGATTGGGTTCGCCTTTCATCGACTTCTCGCCGCCGCGGCCGCGCCAACCGGCCAGAAAGCCTATACCTGATCCGGGCTCGGTTTCATAATTGACGATGAAGTCCGGGTAGTCGCGGAACTTGCGACTGCCATCCGGTTTGGTAAAGGCCGGCAGATTGAGACGTCCGGCCAGTTCGATGAGCACTTCCTGAAAAGGCCGGGCATCTCCGGTCGGTGGCAGTACTGGGATACGCACCGCATCCACCGGACCATCAAATTCTGAAATCGGGCGATCCAGCATCGACATCACATCATGCCGTTCCAAGTAGGTCGTATCCGGCAGTATCAGGTCAGCAAAAGCGGTTGTCTCGGATTGAAAGGCATCGCATACCACCAGGAACGGGATCTTGTACTCACCGTTGTCGTCTTTGTCGTTCAGCATCTGACGCACTTCGCTGGTATTCATGCTGGAATTCCACGCCATATTTGCCATGAAAATCAACAGGGTATCGATCGGGTACGGATCACCGCGCCATGCATTGGTGATGACGTTGTGCATCAGGCCATGAACCGAGAGTGGATGCTCCCACGAAAATCCCTTATCGATGCGCACTGGCTCGCCGGCGTCATCCACGAACAAATCATTCGGATCTCCCGGCCAGCCAAGCGGCAGGCCACCCAACGGGGTATCCGGTTGCACTGCAGACGGACTGTTCGGCGGTTTGGCACTTGGAGGAATGGCGCGCGGGAAGGGTGCCTTATGACGGAAGCCGCCCGGCCTGTCTATCGTACCCAAAAGCGACATCAGGATCGCCAGCGCACGCGTGGTCTGAAATCCGTTGGAATGTGCTGCCAGCCCGCGCATCGCATGGAAGGCAACCGGATTACCGGTTACGGTCTTGTGTTCGCGCCCCCAGCTGTCGGTCCAGGGGATTTGCAGTTCTATCTTTTGGTCGCGTGCAATCACGCCCATTTCATTGGCCAGCCGCCGTATGCACGCAGCCGAAATGCCGGTGACGCCTGCCGCCCATTCCGGGGTGTAGCGTTTGACGCGTTCTTTCAGCAATTCGAATGCGGGCGCGACTGCGGTGCCATCCGGCAAGGTGAAGTTGCCGAGTAAATGCGGATCGGCACCCTCGGTGTGTGTCGGTACCGCTTGCTTGCTGAGACGATCCCACCACAACTTGTTTTGCGGGAACATCGGGTTAACTACTTCGGTGGTTTCATCTTCGACAAACAAACCAAAGTCATCGCTGGCGGAATCCTGGTTGATTAACTGGCCGGCATTGGTATAACGCACCAAAAATTCACGGTCATAAAGACCGAGCGCAATAATTTCGTGGATCAATGCCAGTAGTAGCGCGCCGTCGGTGCCTGGCTTGATCGGCACCCATTCATCGGCAATGGCGGAATAACCGGTGCGGATAGGATTGATGGAAATGAATTTGCCGCCATTGCGTTTGAACTTCGACAGCGCGATCTTCATCGGATTGGAGTGATGATCTTCGGCTGTACCGAGCATGATGAACAGCTTGGCGCGATCCAGATCGGGGCCGCCGAATTCCCAGAACGAGCCGCCGATGGTATAGATCATGCCGGCCGCCATATTGACGGAACAGAAGCCGCCATGCGCGGCGTAATTAGGCGTGCCGAACTGACGTGCGAACAGTCCGGTCAATGCCTGCATCTGATCGCGTCCGGTGAAGAGGGCAAACTTGCGCGGGTCAGTAGCGCGTATCTTGGCCAGTCGCTCGGTCAACAATGCATAGGCTTGTTCCCATGAAATTTCGGTGAACTCTGACGCACCACGTTCTGCACCGGGTTTGCGCAACAGTGGCTTGGTCAGGCGTGCCGGCGAATACTGCTTCATCGCACCGGATGCACCTTTGGCGCAGATCACGCCCTGGTTTAGCGGGTGATCCGGATTGCCGTCTATGTAGCGTACCTCGCCGTCACGCAAATGTACGCGCACCCCGCAGCGGCACGCGCACATATAGCAAGTCGTACATTTAACTTCCGTGGTGCCTGCCGGCTCGGCCTTGTTCATGATGCGCGGCTGGCTAGTTCGACTATCTGGGCATGCAAGGCATCAGGAATTTCTATGCCATGTTGCGCCGCTTTGGTGGCCAGACCCTGGCGTCGCTCCCCGGGTAGACGTACGCCTTCATCCGCCAGCATCATGCCTAACAAGGTTTCAATACGATCAAAGTACACATCCGAGCCAGCCAGCGCACCGGGATCTATTGCCAGGAATAGCTGACCCAGACGGGGTTGGTTGCCTTCATCGGAGAAAAACGAATCCGCTTCAAAACCGAAGGCAGAGCCGGTTAATGCAATCGCCAGTAACTCCACCGTCAACGCAATCATCGCGCCCTTGACGCCGCCCACCGGCAGCATGCTGCCAGCCAGTGCAGCTTTGGCATCGGTGGTGGGTTTGCCGTCCTTATCGACGGCCCAGCCGAGCGGTATCGGTTTGCCGTCTTTGGCGGCCAGCATGATCTTTCCGCGTGCTGCTTCGCTCAAGGCGAGGTCGATCACCAGCGGCTCGCCGCCGCGGCGCGGAAAAATCGCAGCAATCGGATTGGTGCCGAACAAGGGCGTCTTGCCGCCCCACGCAGGCATCGCTGCCGGTGAATTGCTGAATGCCAGTCCGACCAGGCCCGCCTCTGCCAGTGGGCGCAGATGTACTGCCGCCGCGCCGAAGTGATTGCTGTTGGTGATGCCGACACAGCTGATGCCGAACTCACGCGCGCGCGCCGTGGCAGTCTTGATCGCCAGGCCGCACGCTTCATACGCCATGCCGGATTGTGCATCAATCAGGCAGGCACCCCCCCGGCTATTGGTAATTTTTGGAACTGCTGTGGTCGAAGTACGGCCGTTGCGTAGGAACGTAGTGTATTGCGGCACGCGTGATACGCCGTGCGATGCCAGGCCTTGTGCATCTGCCGCCACCAGCGCGTGTGCGGTAGCTGCCGCCGCGCTAGGGCTGGCGCCCGCTTTCTCAAGTGCCAGCGTGACGACAGATGTTAATTGATCAATCGTAAGCAAAGCCATAGTGATCCCTAGAACAGGTTAACAAGCGAACATAAAGTACGTGGCATACGGGCTTAATTTTGTTGCAGATAAGCCGCGACCCGTTGTGCGATCAGTGCACTGACACGCGTATTCGATTCTGTGGTGACGCCTGCAATGTGGGGCGTCAGGATGACGCGTGGTGCATTGGCCAATGCATTGCCAGCTGCCAGCGGCTCTTGTGCAAAGACATCGATGGCGGCACCGCCTAGCTTGCCCGCATGCAGTGCGCTAGCGACCGCGGCCTCATCCACGATCTCGCCGCGCGAAGTGTTGATCAGCACGGCATCCGACTTCATTTTTGACAGTGCTTCGGCATCAATCAGATTGCGAGTCTCGGCCGTCAGCGGTACATGCAGCGACACAATATCGGCCTGCTCCAGTACCACCCGCAGCTGTCTGCAAGCGACGCCGGATTGATGCCATATCGGTGCGTCCGAAGCCAGCATCGGATCGTAGGCAATCACATTTACTCCCAGCGCCTGCGCCAGACGTGCGGTGAGCTGGCCGATGCCGCCGAAGCCGATCAGCCCCAAGGTCTTACCGGCAATTTCACGGCCGTTCGATAAGGCGGCGCGTGGCCATGCACCGGCAGCAGTTTCGGCACTGCGGGTATAGGCCTCGCGCAGCAAGGCCATGGCGGTGCCTATGACGTACTCGGCAACTGCACCGGCGTTGGCACCAGTGGCCGGGAACACATCGATGCCGCGCGCCGCGCATGCGGCTACATCGATATTGTCGAGACCAACACCGAGGCGGCCGACGACACGCAACTTTGGTGCTGCTGCCAGCAATGCGAGATCAACCTTGGTACGGTTGCGCACGATCAGCGCATCGACATTGCCGAGCATGGCGAGCAAGGCAGGTCTGTCATCGACCAGGGCAGGGTTATAAACGGTGTCGAAGACATTGGCCAATTGCGCGACGGCGGGTTCATCCATGAACTCGGTGATAACGATACGGGTAGCGCCGGTATGTGGTGCGTTCAATTTTGCATCCCCCACTTTTGTACTGTGCATTGTTCAATCACGCGGAAAATGAAGTTCTCGACAAACAGGCCGATCATGATGACGGTGAGCAAACCGGCAAATACGCTGGGGATTTCCAGCTGATTTTTGTTTTCGTAGATGAACCAACCGAGGCCGCCGCTGCCCGAACTAACGCCAAATACCAATTCGGCTGCAATCAGCGTGCGCCAGGCAAAAGCCCAGCCGATCTTGAGTCCGGTGAGTATGCTGGGGAAGGCTGCAGGAATCAGGATCTGAAACACATAGCGTAAGCCGCTCAGGCCGTAGTTATGGCCGACCATGCGCAAAGTATTGCTGACCGACTGGAAGCCGGAATGGGTATTGAGGGCGACTGCCCACACCACGGAATGGATCAGCACAAATACCAGGCTGCCGGTGCCGAGGCCAAACCACAGCAACGACAGCGGTAGCAGCGCAATCGCCGGTAGTGGGTTGAACATCGATGTCAGAGTTTCGAGGAAATCGCGGCCTATGCGTGACGTGATCGCGAAGACGGTCAGCAACGCGGCGAGTAAGAGACCGGAGCCATATCCCATCAATAAAATCTTGATCGAGAACCAGCACTTGGCGAGCAAGCCGCCAGAGAGAATGCCGGCGACCAGTGCTTCGATGGTGGCAGAGAAGGTCGGGAACAACAGCGCGTTATTTAAAATTCGGGCGTAGATTTCCCATATCAGCGCCAGCGTCACCAGGATGGCGACTTTGCGGGCACCGCTGTTGTTGCACAGTTTGTCCCATGAGGTCAGCGGCTTTTGCACAACGCCGAACTCGGTACTGGGAGCCCGGTTTGCGTAGTATTCCGGACGTTCTACATTGAGGCGTACCACGACACCGGCTGGCTTGGACGGAGTCGCTGAACGCTTGATGCTGGACACTTCAGACATGGTTGACCTCTTCTGTTTCGACCGGTTCGGCAAACAGCATCTGATTAATTTTCTCAGTCAGACAGTTCCCATCTGCATCAACGGTATCTTCACCGGTGCTATTGAGTTCGGCAGTGACCTGGCCGGGATGTGGCGATAACAGCAGAATGCGATTGCCGATTTTCACGGCCTCGGCAATCGAGTGGGTAACGAACAGCACGGTGAAATGGGTGTCGTCCCACAACTGCAGTAATTCATCCTGCATCTTCTTGCGTGTCAGCGCGTCGAGTGCGGCATAGGGCTCGTCCATCAATAGGATGTCCGGTTCCATCGCCATGCCACGCGCGATGGCGACACGTTGTTTCATGCCGCCCGATAACATATGGGGATAGTGGTTGGCGAACTGCGACAGATTGACCTTCTCGATGTAATACATCGCCTTGTCTTCGGCCTCCTTGCCTTTGAGCTTGCCGCTCGCCAGTAGCGGAAACATGACGTTCTGCTTGACGGTTTTCCAGGGAGGTAGTTGATCAAACTCCTGGAACACCATCATGCGGTCATACCAGGGTTTGGTGATGACCTTATCGTTGAGTCGCATCTCGCCTTCAGTCGGCATCATGTAACCGCCGACCGCTTTGAGCAGGGTCGACTTCCCGCAGCCGGAAGGGCCGAGCAGGACAAATCGATCCGATTGATACACCTTGAAATCGACCCGGTAAGTGGCCGTCACAAGATGCTCCTTGGTCTTGTATTGCAGTGTCACCCCTCTGACGTCCAGCAGGGGCTGTGGCAATCCGTTCATGGTCTGTCCTCTATGTAATCGGCCCGCTCGCGCCGCTCTGTGTCGACTTAACGGGTGGCTTTTATGGCCTGATTGTTATGGGCGTCTTTGCGACTGCTCCGTTGCTCTCCTTTGGAAACGACTCTCCTTTTCGTCAAGACGGAACGACCCGCGATTGAGCGGGTCGTTGGATGGATCAAGCGCTTTCGTACAAACGCGTCAGGACGAATTCACGATGGCCGAGCACTTCGGCATCGGTGAGGCGACCGTTTGCAGTCGTAAGCATCATCTCCAGCAATTTGTCACCGGTCTGCTCCAGCGTCAACTCGCGCTGCAGCAAGCCGGAACAGTCGAGATCAATATGCTCCTGCATCAGGCGTACGGTACGTGGATTGGCGCAGATCTTGATGACCGGCAGGATTGGATTGCCGATTACATTGCCCTGGCCGGTCGGGAAGAAGTGCACAACAAAGCCGGACGCCGCGCACAAGGTCACCATCTCGGCGGCAGCGGAGGATGAATCCATAAACCAGAGGCCGGGATGACTAGGCATTTCGGCCTTGTCGATCACACCGTCGACCGTACATTTTTTGCCGATTTTTTGAATATTGCCCATCGCTTTCTCTTCGATGGTGGTGAGGCCACCGGCGATGTTGCCTTTGGTCGGCTGCGAATCGGACAGGTCGGATGTCTTGTGGCGATTGATCATGTCCTGATAGCGATCGAACATGAACATGAACTGTTTGCGCACTTCATCGTTGGCACAGCGTGCGGACAGGATGCTTTCGCCACCGGTAATCTCAGAGGTTTCACCGAACACCAGCGTCGAACCCAATGCATGCAGCTTGTCGAATGCCGCACCGACCGTCGGATTGGCACCGCAGCCGGAGGTCGTATCGCTTTCGCCGCATTTGGTTGATACCCATAGTTCCTTGATGTTGCATACCTCGCGCTGTTTTTCGGATGCCCATTGCATGAATTCACGCGCCTTCTTTGATGCATTCATGATGGTTTCATGATCGCCGTGACCTTCAATACCAAAGCCGACTACCGGTTTGCCGGTGGCAGCAATGCCATCAACAATCTTCTTGGTCCAGCTGTCTTCAATCCCGATCACGACGACTGCGGCGACGTTGGGGTTGGAGCCGGTACCGATCAATGTGCGGAAATGCAGATCCAGATCGGCACCGAATTGCAGGCGGCCATATGGATGCGGGATCGCCAGGGTCCCTTTGATGTTGTTGGCGACGGCTTCGCATGCCGCGTTCGATAAGTCATCGAGTGGCAGGATGATGACGTGATTGCGCACGCCGACGCGACCGTTTTCACGGCGATAGCCAAGGAAGGTGCTGTCTTTAGTGATCATGTGGGCCTCTGGAACTCAGTTGAGATAGTTAATTTTTGATGGAACCTGGGTCATGCCGACTGGCGCAGGAATGGTGTGGCCTTAGCCGGAAGTAGCGTGCCGTGCATTCCTGTATCAGTGCTACCAGCGTTTGGTTTTGATGTTGTGGACATGGGCGTGTTCGCCGGCCTTGACGGCGGCTACCACCTTGCCGATGTCGACGCCGTACTTGAAGACGGTGTCACCCACGGCCATCGGTTTCATCGCGATCTTGTGTCCCATCGGGATGTCCTGGAGTGCCTTGATATTGACAGTGCGGTCATCGTCCATGATCCACGCGGTTAATTCGGTGCCGGCCTTAATGCCTTCAACGACCGCAACTGCAACGGTGTCCTTGGCGTCGTGCAAAACAACATGAATCATTTTGTCGCTCCTTTAAATGGGTTTGCATATTCGCAAGGCGCCCGTTGGCCTGTGAACGAATGCGTCGATACTATGACTACTTTTCGATCAAGTCAACTATATGACCTATATCACTTATATTTATTTTTGGGTCGCCAAAATGCTAGGGATGACATTGCTGCACCTGCGTAATGAAAGCGGAAGGGGAGCGTAGAAGAAGCGTTATGGTTTATAGTTGCGGACTATGAATATCAAAGCAAATCCCCCCATGCCAGTCGTCGGCACCACCCTCTATAAAGAGGTGCAGCGCCAGGTTTTGCGCGCCCTGGCGGCCGGTGAGTGGAAGCCAGGTTCGGCGATACCGGCAGAAAAGAAACTGTGTGAGATGTTTTCCGTCTCGATCGGTACTTTGCGCAAGGCTATCGACGAATTGGTAGCCGAAAACATCCTGATCCGGCATCAGGGACGTGGCACTTATGTTGCACAACACAATCGTGCGCAACAGATGTTTCGCTTTTTCAATTTCACCGATCACGCCGGAAATAAAACGTATCCGCAGCTATCGCTGATTTCATATGCGAAGCGACGTGTCGATAAAGTGGCCGCGGAAAAATTGCGTTTGGCGGCGAGTGACAAGGCAATCGCGTTTACCAATCTGTTGTATCTGGAAGAGCGGCCAGTGATCGTTGACGATATCGTGTTGCCGGAGCCGTTGTTTACCAGCCTCACCGAAGCACAGATACGGAATCGCCCGAATACGCTGTACAACCTGTATCAAACCGATTTTGGCATCAGCATTATTCGGATCGAGGAACGTCTGCGTGCCGGAACTGCCCTTCCCAGGTATGCAGAGCTGCTGGGTATCAAGCCGGGAGCGCCGATACTGGAAGTGCGCCGCGTGGCATTCACTTATGACGACCGGCCGGTCGAATGGCGCATTTCATACGTCAACACCGACAAGCACGAATATGCAGTGCCGACGGCACAATAGCGCCAGCTACTTAATGACGTCCATCATGCGGTTTCAGCTTCGACCAATAAGGTCTCCCCGGGTTTGACCCGCACAAAATTGACCGCCTGCGTGGATACCGACAATGCATCACCATCCTGTTTCACCACTGTATAAGCAGAGGTCGCCAATGCACTGGTGTGCGGGGCATCTTCCCGGAAATGGGCTCCGCGCGAGTCTTCGCGTGCCAGCGCAGCAGTCGCAATTGCACGGCTGACGGCCAACAGGCTACGCAGGTTAAGCCAGTCATGCCAGGTCATATTGAAGGCAGGGTCATCATCAGCGACGCCTATGCTTGCCAGCTCGCGCTCCAGCTCAGCCAGTTTGGCAATCCCGCGCTGCAAGCCTTCCGCAGTGCGCAAGATACCGACGTCTTCCCACATGCATTCATACAAGGCTTCGCGTAATGCCTGCAAATTACCAACCGGATTACCGAACGGCACGCGATGTGCGCTGATGCTTTGCTCAATCGCATTCATATCCGGCTCACGTAAGTCCTGGTTATCAACCAGCCACGCTGCCATCGATTCGCCGGCGATGCCGCCGAACACCGTGGAATTGGCAACACCATTGCCGCCGAGGCGGTTGGCACCATGCACACCACCTGTATCTTCACCCGCTGCAAACAAGCCGTGCAGGGCAGTGGTGCAATCAGGCCGGAATACTACGCCGCCCATCATGTAATGTGCGGTGGGTACGACTTCCACCAGGCCACCAGCCAGGTCAAAGCCGCAATCGGCACAACGTTCGACCATGCCTTTGAACTGTACGCGAACTTTATCTGGCCCGAGGTGCGCCATGCTGATGTAGACACCGCCGTTAGGTGTAGTACGCCCCGCGCGCATCTCCGAGTAAATTGAGCGCGATACGATATCGCGGGTGGCCCGTTCATTGCGTGGATCGTAGTGATGCATAAAGCGCTCATTCAATCCGTTAAGCAAGTACCCTCCCGCACCGCGTAAGCCTTCTTCAATCACGGTACCCGTCATGCGGGTGTCCGGCCCGGCTAGCAAGCCGGTTGGATGAAACTGCACCATCTCCATATCGCGCAATGGCAAGCCGGCACGCAAAGCCATCGCCAAACCATCGCAGCTTTTCTCGCCGGATGGCGTGTGGAACTTGTACATGGTCGGGCCGCCGCCGGTCGCCAGCAACACCGCTTTGGCCTGGACAAATACAAACTCGCCGCAACGCATGTCTATCATCAGGACGCCAGCCAACGATTTGCCATCGCTCGTTTTGATCAACTCCACTGCGCGATGTTCTTCAAGGCGCGCAATACCACGATTCCAGATCTGCTCCGCCAGGCGGTTCATGATTTCAATGCCAGTCAGGTCACCTTTATGTACAGTGCGATCAAAGGTTTGTCCGGCGAATGCCTTTTGATGCACAGTGCCGTCCGGGTTGCGATCAAAAAAGCAACCGAGTTCATTTTCCAGTTCATGGATGCGTTCGATGGCTTTGGTGACGAGCGTCCAAGCCAGGTCCTGATCGGACAACCATTTGCCACCTTCTATAGTGTCCATGAAGTGGCGTTCTATCGAGTCACCTTCGGCCAGTGCGACGTTATAGCCGCCTTGCACCATACGGGTACAGCCCGATTTGCCGAGCAAGCCTTTCACCGCGACAGTGATGGAGAGCGACGGATTGGCCTGATGTGCATGTAAAGCTGCGAATAGGCCGGCACCACCCGAACCCAGGACCAGGATGTCGGTGACTACGCGCCTGACACGCGCGGCTGCATTGGTACCGCTATGCGCGCTATTGCTCATATGCTTTTCACTCCTAGGCTGGCTAATACGTCGGCGCGTCGCGCCGATATATCCTTATTGACTTCGTTGTACAGGCTGCCACCGTGACTATCCATTGCTACCAGCAAGGGGCCGAAGTTGGCGATGCGGAATTTCCATAAGGATTCTGGATTCAGGTCATCCAGATCGACGTCTTCTATCTGCTTGATCCAGGTCGTCTCGAGTGCTGCGGTACCGCCGACGATCGCAAGATACACGCCGCCCAATTCGCGGAACGCAGCGAGTGAGTCTTCGCGCATGCCGCCCTTGCCGATGATGATGCGTACACCATTCTTCGTCATCAGCGGGCGGGTGAAGCGTTCCATGCGATCCGAAGTGGTGGTCCCGATGCAGATAGGCTGATAGCCTGCCGGATAGGCATCGCTTGGTACAACCTTCTTCACGTTTGGCGCGGTGTGTATGACAGCGTGGCCGTTGAGGTCAAAGCGGGTCGTGCGGCCGCGATCAAACATGTGTATCTGCGTGGCATCGCGGATGCCAAACAAGGTCTGTTGCAAGGTCACGGTGTCGTTGATGCGTAGCTGCCGGATCTGTGCTTCGCTGACAGGAGTGCTGAGTTCGTAGTGGGCCATGATTAAAATCCGAAGGCCACGCCA
>JBEBUE010000040.1:0-11920 GCA_040393485.1 Herminiimonas sp. | reverse complement strand
AGCACCTGCGCCCACTTCCACAGCAACGCGATATCTTCCTTGTACGGATAATCGCCGACGTCCGCCGCCAGATTATCTTCGGTGACATAGGCATCAAGATCGTTGTGGCGCAGGTTAGCCGCGATAGGCACGCGTTCAGCGCGTGTCTCACTCGCTATCACCGACCAATCACTCGGATCGAGCGTAACGTACAGCGACAGCGCGGGACAAACCCGGCCTTCCGCCAACGTATATTCCTCTACCAGTTCATCCGGCAGCATCGTGATCTTATCGCCCGGCATATACACGGTAGACAAGCGTTGACGCGCAATCACGTCGAGCGCATCGTCGCGCTTGATACCCAAACCAGGCGCAGCAATATGGATACCGATGCACACCTTGCCATCCGGCAGGCGCGTCACCGACATCGCATCGTCGATTTCAGTGGTGGTGACATCATCAATAGAAAAAGCCTGCACATCAGCCACAGGCAATTCCGGCAGGACCGGCAATGTGATTTCCGGGAAACCTATGCCCTTGGGGAAAGACTCGAATAAGAATTTGGAGAAGTGCAAATCTTTGGCAGATGGAATCCCGCCGACCGCCAGCATCAGGCGTTGCGGTGCCATTTGCAATTCAGTACAGGCTGCATCCAGTGCTTTATATTCGATCGAATTTTTATCCGGCTTGAACAAAAGCTGCAACACGATGGGGCGCATGGCATCCGGCAAACGCATGGCTTTTAATTCTTCGACATATTGCGCTTGCACCAAAGCTTGCTGGCGCTTTTTCTCGACGCCCGCTAAAGCCGCTTTCAACGACGCTTCCGGCGCTGCCTTGTAACGGCCTTTGCCTTTTTTATAGAAGTAAATCGGTGCGGCATGCAAACGCAGTATCAGGCCCGCCGCTTCATGCGGCTTGGGGTCGTGACCAAAATACTCGGTACCCAATTCCGCAAAGCCAAACTCGTCCTGGCCCGCCACTTCCCACAGGAAATCGAGATCGATATCCGCAGCGATGGCTTGCGCATCCGTCATGAATTCCGCTGGTGATGGGCTGGCAAATTGCAACAGGACATCCTTGGATCTCACTTTGCTGCGTTTGCCCGTAGGCAGTTCAACCTGATACGCCTCACCCTGCTGCGACATCGCGACGCCGGCTTTGAAGTCGCCGGATTCATCAAAAAATAGATTCATTCAATACTTTGCTTATTTAATAGTTCTTCATTGTTCTATATACAGCTGCACCTACTACCACTCCCGCCTTTACACAGGATAGATTGCTGCATGGATTTCGCGCACATTTGCGCTGTGTTATTTAGCTTTTCCTCTCGGCGTGCGGATTCTGCCGGATCGTAGCCAGATTAGGGAGAAAAACTTCTGTCACCAGTAGCAAACCCTGGCCTCGACGATACAAACAACGACGCGCATATAAAGGTGCAGGCAATGCCTGCCCCAGGGCAGCTGCTGCACGTACCGCCAGCGGATGCTGTGCCGACAGGCGCGCATACTCAAGCTTACCGCGCCAGACCTTGGGGTCCCCAAACAGGGTCGTGCCCAGCGAGCGCTCACCAAGGGTGCCAAAAAACGGCCAATCGGCTGCCGTCGCAGATAAGGGCACTATCGTGTGTGCATAGACAACAGGCTGGTCGTCACAACACAGCAATACTTCGCGTTCCTGCACTTGCCGACGGCGCGGTAAAGCGACCATCTCAAACTCATCCGCCAGCGCCATGGCTTGCTGTTGCACCAGGCGACGTATGCGGAATTGCTCGCAGCGTGCGATCAGCTTCATCGTCAGCGACATCGAATCCGTCAACCAGCCGCGCATCTGCGGCGATGGCTGCACGCCGTTAACGTGCGCATACCAGTGAGCATGTGTGACTGAGCGATGCGTCCTTGCTCCGCTCATCACTGCCGCGCTCCGACGTCGATACCGCAAAAGGCCAATACTTCGTCAGCATAATCGGCAAAGTCAGATATGCCATGGTCGCTGCCCTCGATCACGTGCTGTCTGGCGCCAGCGAACTGCGTGACCATCTCACGCCAGTCGAGCAATTCGTCACCAGTGGCTGCGATCAGGAAATAACGTTCCGGCCAGGTAATTGCAGGCACCTCCAGCAGCTTCAATTCATCAATATACTCGCGCTTGAATTCAAAAGCCTCATTCGAGTGATATTGCGTTTTGACACCAACCTGGCTCGCCAGGTCGCGTGCTGCGTGCACTGCGGGATTCAGCATGACAGCCCGACAACCCAAATGTTCCGCCAGCCAGGTTGCGTAATAACCGCCCAGTGAGGAACCGATCAAGGTGAGCTCTGTTGGTGAAACATCCTGCGCAATGGACAATGCCAGTGCAATCGCCTCGCGTGGTGAAGCAGGTAATTGCGGGCAAATATATTCAGCCCCCCGCCCCAGGGCTTGCATGCGGCTCGCCAGCAGACTGGTTTTATATGACAGCGGGGAAGAACGGAAACCGTGCAGATACAAAATCATTTAGCCAGCGCATCCAGAATCTTTTGGTGCACGCCGCCAAAGCCGCCGTTGCTCATGACCAGGATCTGGTCGCCCATTTGTGCACTTTGGGCAATCGCCTGCACCAGCATCGGCAAGTCGTTAAAGGCCCTTGCCTTGTCACCCAAAGGTGCCAGCGCCTCAGCCAAATCCCAACCGAGTGCATCCTTGCCGTTACCGCTGGCGCCATAGCCAAAAACCAGATCGGCATCGACCAGGCTACCGGGCAAGGCTTCCTTCATCGTGCCCAGCTTCATCGTATTCGAGCGTGGCTCCAGTACTGCGAGTATGCGTGCCTTGCCGACCTTTTTGCGCAAGCCTTCGACGGTAGTCGCGATCGCGGTCGGATGATGCGCAAAGTCATCATAGACGGCGATGTCATTGACCGTACCGCGCAACTCCATGCGTCGTTTTACGTTTTCAAACTGTCCGAGCGCCGCTATCGCCTGTGCTGGCAACACGCCAACGTGACGCGCGGCAGCGATGGCAGCCAGCGCATTCATGCGGTTATGTTCGCCAGTCAGCGACCAATTCACCGTCCCTTGCAACTCGCCATTGAAGATGACATCGAAATTACCGTCGTCATGTGTTGTCAGCGACCAGCCATCCTTGCCACCAAACCATTCACTTTCACTCCAGCAGCCACGTTGCAACACGCGTTGCAATGCAGCTTCGCGCCCGTTGGCAATCACGCGACCTACACCGGGCACGGTACGCACGAGGTGATGGAACTGGGTTTCGATGGCATGCAGATCCGGGAAAATATCGGCGTGGTCGTATTCCAGGTTGTTCAGGATCGCCGTCTTCGCGTGGTAGTGCACGAACTTGCTACGCTTGTCGAAGAAGGCCGTATCGTACTCATCCGCCTCGATCACGAAGAACGACGATTCCTTGCCGCTGCCGGACAGGCGCGCAGAAATACCAAAGTTCATCGGTACACCGCCGATCAGGAAGCCAGGATCGTAGCCCGCATCCTCCAGTATCCACGCCAGCATGGATGAGGTCGTGGTTTTACCGTGCGTACCGGCAACAGCGAGCACCCACTTACCTTGCAAGATGTGCTCACCTATCCATTGCGGACCGGAGGTATAAGGCAGGCCACGATTAAGGATTTCTTCCATCAGCGGGTTGCCGCGCGAAACGACGTTGCCGATGACATATAAATCAGGGGACAGGCTGATCTGTTCAGGACCGTAACCTTCGATCAGCTTGATGCCTTGCGCTTCAAGCTGAGTACTCATAGGCGGATAGACGTTCGCGTCGCATCCGGTAACCGTATGGCCAGCGGCCTTTGCCAGAACTGCCAAACCACCCATGAAGGTGCCGCAAACGCCAAGTATGTGGATATGCATTGTACAATTTCGGATTGAATTAACGAGATTTTACCCGACGACGGGCCTCTGTCGGCGGGAGTATCAATCGCACCATGCCGACACCCCCTTTGTCCGATACCGAATTACTGCGTGCCGAAATCGCCGCAGCCGCTGCGCGCCTGATTGCAGAGGACGGCGTCGACTACGGCACAGCCAAACGCAAAGCTGTCAAACAGATACTGGGCAATAGCAAGGTGCGCGGCAATGTGCTGCCAGACAATAGCCAGATCGAAGACGAGGTGCGGGTATATAACGAGCTGTTTTTCGGTGATACCCAGCCCGCCCGCTTATTGCATTTGCGGCAACTCGCGGTACGCCTGATGACTGAATTGGCGCCTTTCCAGCCTCACCTGACCGGCGCAATCCTGAACGGGACTGCAGGCGAGCACTCGGAAATCCATCTGCAATTGTTCGCTGAAAGCCCGAAAGACGTAGAAATATATCTATTAAATAAGGGTGTGGACTTCGATGTCTCCGAATCCAACCATTTCAAAGGCCATAACGAGCCGGTAGAAACCCTCAGCTTCCTGTGGCAACAGGAAGGCGTGCACCTTGCGCTTTATAGCAGTGATGATCTGCGCGGCGCCTTGAAAAAATCTCCATCCGGCCGTGCCGAGCGTGCTGATATAGAATCGGTGCGTGCACTGCTATCCGAGGAAAATGAGTAAATATGAAACGTAATGTATTGTTGTTCGGCGCCTTCGCCCTGCTCTTTGCCTCCATCGGCGTCTACTTCGGCGCCAAACACCACAGCCCGGCGGCTCCTGAATCACCTGTCGTTGCGACCTTCTTCGCACAGCAAATGGAAGACAGCGCCGGAAAAATGCATACGCTGGGCGAATATCAGGGCCAAACCCTGATCGTTAACTTCTGGGCAACATGGTGCGCACCTTGTGTCGAAGAAATGCCTGAATTGACTGAATTACAAACCGAACTGGCCGGGAAAAATATCCAGATCCTCGGCGTCGGCATAGACTCGCCTAGCAACATCCGCGAATTCGCCGCCAAATATAAAATCACCTACCCGCTTTATATAGCCGGACTGACCGGCAGTGAACTGTCCCGACAATTCGGCAATCAGGCTGGCGGCCTGCCTTTTACCGTGATCATCGGACCGAAAGGCGATGTACGTAAGACCTATCTGGGTCGCCTGAAGATGGATCAGCTGCGCGCTGACATCGCGGCTCTTTAAGCTCAGGACGAGATTTTTCCTTGCCAATCAGCGCCATTTAGCGGCAAAATGCGGCCATCGTCTGCAAACGGAGTTGCATCTCCATGGCAAAAAATATTCTTTTATTGAACGGCCCTAACCTGAATTTGCTGGGCACGCGTGAGCCTGAGGTCTATGGCTCCACCACGCTTGCAGATGTGGAACGCGCAGCCAGCGAACAGGTTACACAAGCCGGTGCTAAGCTGACCACCTTCCAGAGCAATCACGAAGGCGCGTTAATAGACCGCATCCAGGCCGCGAAAAAAGAAGGTATCGATGCCATCGTAATTAATCCGGGTGGACTTACGCATACCAGCGTATCATTACGCGATGCATTGGCAGGCGTTGCCATACCATTTGTGGAAATTCACGTTTCCAACATTCACCAGCGCGAAGCATTTCGCCATCACTCCTATCTGTCCGGCATCGCTGTCGGCGTGATTTGCGGATTGGGTACCGAAGGATATACAGCAGCTATCTCTTTTGCGCTCAAAAAGCTCTAAATTTCACCATTTGTCGGCAAATAGCTTATAATTGCCGCCATCTTCAATCATAAAAACTAAAATTTCCAAGGAAATTCACATGGATTTACGCAAGCTCAAGACCCTCATTGATCTGGTCGCAGAATCAGATATCGCTGAATTGGAAGTCACGGAAGGCGAAAGCAAAGTCCGTATCGTCAAATCTTCCGCAGCACCGCAAAACCAAGTAGTCATGATGCAACCGCAAGGCGCGCCAGCACAATATGCACCTGCACCAGCCGCCGCACCAGTTGCCGCCGCTGCACCAGTTGCTGCAGCACCAGCTGAAATCAAAGGCCATGTCGTTAAATCGCCTATGGTCGGCAGCTTCTACCGCTCCTCCGCTCCAGGCTCGCCAGCATTCGTTGAAGTTGGCTCGGTCGTCAAAGAAGGCGACACCCTGTGCATCATCGAAGCGATGAAACTCTTGAATGAAATCGATGCTGACGCTTCCGGCGTCATCAAGGAAATCCTGGTCGAAAACGGCCAACCGGTCGAGTTTGGCCAACCGTTGTTTATCATCGGCTAATAAATGGTTGCAGGGGCAGCCCAGGCAAGAGACGCTCACGCCGCCCCTCCCATTTTGCTGATTCGATTCCATCCTTATAACGACGAGTCCAATTTCCACTATGTTTGAAAAAATCCTCATCGCCAATCGCGGCGAAATCGCGCTCCGTATTCAGCGCGCCTGCCGCGAAATGGGCATCAAAACCGTGGTTGTCCACTCCGAGGCGGACCGCGATGCAAAATACGTCAAACTGGCCGACGAGTCCGTTTGTATCGGCCCGGCACCATCCACATTAAGCTATCTGAACATGCCGGCCATCATCAGCGCGGCAGAAGTGACCGATGCTGAAGCGATCCATCCCGGCTACGGCTTCCTGTCTGAGAATGCTGATTTTGCTGAACGCGTAGAACAATCCGGCTTCGTCTTTATCGGTCCACGTTCGGAATCGATCCGCATGATGGGCGACAAAGTGTCGGCCAAACAAGCCATGATCAAAGCTGGCGTGCCATGCGTACCAGGTTCGGACGGCGCATTGCCGGATGATCCGAAAGAAATCGTCCAGATCGCACGCAAGATCGGCTATCCGGTCATCATCAAGGCAGCCGGCGGCGGCGGCGGACGCGGTATGCGCGTAGTGCACACCGAAGCAGCCCTGTTGAACGCGGTCACCATGACCAAGACCGAAGCAGGTACTGCCTTCGGTAATCCGGAAGTCTATATGGAGAAGTACCTGGAAAATCCACGTCACGTGGAAATCCAGATCCTGGCTGACGAACACAAAAACGCCATCTGGCTGGGCGAACGCGATTGCTCGATGCAACGCCGCCACCAAAAAGTTCTGGAAGAAGCGCCAGCTCCTGGCATCCCACGCAAAACCATCGAACGCATCGGTGACCGTTGTGCAGAAGCCTGCCGCAAAATGGGTTATCGCGGCGCTGGTACCTTTGAGTTCCTGTACGAAAACGGTGAGTTCTACTTCATTGAAATGAATACCCGCGTGCAGGTCGAACATCCGGTCACGGAAATGATCACCGGCATCGACATCGTTCAAGAACAGATCCGCATTGCTGCCGGCGAAAAACTGCGTTTCCGTCAACGTGACGTGATCCTGAGCGGTCATGCCATCGAATGCCGCATCAATGCCGAAGACCCGTTCAAGTTCACGCCATCGCCAGGCAAAATCGTCTCCTGGCATGCGCCTGGCGGTCCTGGCATTCGTGTTGATTCGCATGCTTACGCCGGTTACTACGTCCCGCCGCACTACGATTCCATGGTCGGCAAAGTCATTGCATATGGCGCGACACGTGAACAGGCTATCAAACGCATGCAAATCGCTTTGTCGGAAATGGTGGTCGAAGGCATACAAACCAACATCCCATTGCATCGTGAACTGATGGTGGATGCCCGCTTCATCGAAGGCGGCACCAACATTCATTACCTTGAGCAAAAACTGGCAAACAAACCAGATTTGCCTAAAGCGTAATCTGCATCATCTCCTGGCGCCGAGCCAATCGCTGTAACAATCATCTGTCTTGATTGTTACAGCGAATACAAACTATCATCACCCTGCCCCTTGCGGGCGCACAGCCCCTATAATGGCTGTCAGTAAAGTACATCGAGGTATTCATGAGCTGGACCGAAATTGTGATCGAAGTCGCCCGTACGCATGCGGAAGCATTATCCGATGCGCTGATGGAGGCTGGCGCATTATCAGTCTCGGTAGAAGACGCTGACTTCGGCACTGATGCCGAGCAACCTTTGTTCGGCGAACCAGGCATGGAACCAACGGAAGCAGCATGGGAACATAGCCGCGTCGTGGCGCTGACCCCGCTAGAAGCGGACCAGGCCAGCATCGTGGCTGAAGCCGCACAAGCCGTCGGCCTCGCTGCTTCAGATGTCGCCTTTACGCTGCGCGCAGTAGAAGAACAAGATTGGGTACGTTTAACCCAATCGCAATTCGAACCTATACATATCGGTAAAAATATCTGGGTCGTGCCGAGCTGGCACGATGCACCTGATCCACAGGCACTGGTATTGGAACTGGACCCGGGCCTGGCCTTCGGCACTGGCAGCCACCCAACCACACGCCTCTGCATGGAATGGCTGGAAGCACATCCGCCAGTTGGCCTGAGCGTGCTCGATTACGGCTGTGGTTCCGGCATCCTGGCGATGGTTGCCGCCAAGCTGGGCTCCACCGACGTCATCGGTATCGATATCGATCCGCAAGCTATCAAATCGGCTGTGTTCAACACTGAACGCAATCATTGCGATGTCGCTTATTACCTGCCAGACGAATTTGCCGCTTCCGGCCATGCACATAGTTTTGACGTGGTCGTGGCGAATATTCTCGCCAACCCACTCAAGGTGATGGCGCCAATGTTATCCGGGCGCGTCCGCCCGGGCGGCAAGCTGATACTGTCCGGCGTACTCGCGACCCAGGTCGAAGAAGTTACGGCGGCATACGCACCTTTCATCGCACTCAGCGTCTGGGCCGAACATGAAGGATGGGTAGCACTCGCCGGCCACCTTCCTCCTGGTCCGCAATCCGGCCAAGCCTAACGATCACGCGCTTATGGCACTCGCGACGCAATGTCCCCACTGCCAAACGACGTTTCGCGTCGCGCATGACCAATTGAAATTGCGCGCAGGCCTTGTGCGCTGCGGCTATTGCAAGGAAATCTTCAACGGCATAGAGAATCTGTTGCCGTCGGAAGGCGCAATAGCGCCTGCAGCACCTGCCACGACCACAGCCGTCGCAACACCCCCAACCCCGGCGACACCCGTTACTCCTCATTCCGACACAAACACTGGCGGCAGTGCGGCCGTCGTAGCCGAAGACACACCAGATACAACAGAAGCTGACGTCGTCGAGCCTGAAGACACGGCAGCAGACGAAGAGCAAATCGTAGTACCGGCACCTGCGGCCAGCAAAATCGATTTCGATATCCCGGCTGGTTTTGAACGTGACGCGGATGTCTATGTACCGGATCCCGATTACGAAGCAAACAAACCCGAAGACCCGCTGCAGCGCATGACCCTGCTGGATTTCACGCGTGAACTCCCGGATGAAATCAACGCCGAAAATACCGCATCGACCTACGATCCGAACGAGCTGGATCAGGCGATCAATGATTTGCAGCGCAAGCCGTGGCGCGGCAGCCGGAAGTCAGCCCAGGCAGCAAGCGAAGATGCGCTGGACGAGGTTGACGCCGATGATGAACCCGACTTCCTCAAACGTGGCCGTCGCAAACAACGCCTGAGCCGCAAACTGCGCATCTTTCTCAGCATCAGCTGCTTCATTTTATTGATCGCTGCGGTACTGCAGGCCAGCTATATCTTCCGCAATCAAATCGCCGGCTGGTTCCCGCAAGCAAAACCGACACTGATCCAGGCCTGTGACGTGCTGGGTTGCCGCATCGATTTACCGGCACAAATCGATCAGGTATCGATAGAATCCAGCGAATTGCAAACACTTGCCAACAACAAGGATACGTTTGTACTCACTACGCTGCTACGCAACTACAGCAGTACGTATCAGGAATGGCCACACATAGAATTAACGCTTAACGACACCAACGAAAAGGCCTTGTTGCGACGTGTCTTTACTCCTGCCGACTATTTGCACAATAGCGAAGATGTACGTACAGGATTTGGCGCCAACAGCGAACGCAGCGTCAAATTATCATTCGAACTATCGCAACTAAAGGCATCCGGCTACCGCGTCTATCTGTTCTACCCCTGAATACCCGACACTGCGCCGCACTGCGGCAGCACAGTGTATGATTGCGACCAATTTCTCATCTCTGGCCTATTCCATACTTCATATGAAATCCTTAATCTGCGGTTCTGTTGCATTCGATACGATCATGTCCTTTGAAGGTCGTTTCTCCGAAGCCTTGCTGGCCGACCAATTGCACAAGATCAACGTGTCCTTTCTGGTTCCGACCATACGCCGCGAATTCGGTGGTTGCGCCGGCAATATCGCCTACAACCTGAAACTGCTGGGCGGCGATCCGCTCATCATGGCAACCATAGGCCAGGACGGCGCGTCCTATCGTGATCGCCTCGAGCAATTGCAGATTTCACAGCAATGCCTGAAAACCATCGAGGACTCTTACACCGGCCAGGCTTTCATCACGACGGATGCTGAAGGTAACCAGATCACCGCCTTCCACCCGGGCGCAATGAGCTACTCCCACTACAACAAAGTAGCGGACGCGGGCAAAGTCGCGATCGCCATCGTCGCACCGGATGGCCGCGACGGCATGTTGCAGCACGCACAGCACTGCGCCGACCTGGATATTCCCCTGATCTTTGATCCGGGCCAGGGCTTGCCTATGTTTAACGGTGATGATCTGAAGAACTTCATCGATCTGGCAACTTATGTCGCAGTCAATGATTACGAAGCAGAGTTGCTGACCGAGCGCACCGGCTTGTCACTGAAGCAAATCGCGGAACGCGTTTCAGCATTGGTCGTGACCCGTGGCGAGCAAGGTGCAGAGATTTTTACCGGTAACGAACACCTGACTATCCCATGTGTGAAAGCAGACCAGGTCGTTGACCCTACCGGTTGCGGCGACGCATTCCGTGCCGGCATGTTGTTTGGTTTGACGAATAACATGGATTGGGCAACCACCGGACGCCTGTCCAGCCTGATGGGTTCGATCAAGATTGCTCACCAGGGCCCGCAGAACCACGTATTGTCACGTGCGGAAATCGACGATCGCTTCCAGCAAGCCTTCGGTTATCGTCTGTAAAAAAAGAAATACCATGCGGCTCCGGCTCTCAGCGGCCGGACCGCACATTCACCTACAGCAGCGCTGCCACCACAGTAGTGACCAACTGAATCGCAATGCGCAGCAAAATCAGCGCAACCAAAGGCGATAAATCCACCGTACCGATCAAAGGCACGACCCGACGCAGGGGTCGCATCAACGGATCATTCAGGGCGCGGACAAACGGCGCCAGCGGCGCACGGGGATTCACCCAGCTAAAGATCACCTCGATCAGTATCAGGCCAATCAAGCCGTACAAAGCCCACTGCACGACGCGCAACAAGGACAAGAGCAACAGCGTTTGCGCACTGAAGCCACCGCGTAACAATAAGTCCACAGCCGTCGCAGCTAAAGCTACCAGGAATGCGGCGATCACACTGGCCCAGTCGTAACCACCTGCGCCTGGTAACACACGGCGCAATGGGCGTACCAGCCAGTCTGTCAATTGATAGGTAAATTGTGCCAGTTCCATCGGTGGACGCACGCGCACAGCCTGCATCCAGAATCTGAGCAGCAAGGCACCGGCCAGCACAATGGCGACCGTATCGATAATCAGCGTTAAGACACTATCCAGCACGGAGACTCCTTAAAAAAAAACCGCTGTGCGACAAAAGCCACACAGCGGGATTGTGCCTGAATTTAATCAGGCGCATCCAAGCGAACCTGGATTTACGGACGTGTGCCCGTTGGAAACGGCCATGCTGCTGCCGGATTCAACACCGTCTTAACTGCAGGCGCTGCTACTGCTGCTGGCTTAGCGGCAGGCTTTTTAGGCGCTGCTTTTTTAGCTGCAGGTTTTTTAGCAACTGGCTTTTTAGCTACAGCTTTTTTGGCTGCTGGCTTAGCTGCTGGCTTTTTAGCGGCTGCTTTTTTTGCTGCTGGCTTTTTCGCTACAGCTTTTTTAGCAACGGCTTTCTTGGCAGCTGGCTTTTTAGCTGCTGCTTTTTTGGCCGCTGGCTTTTTCTTAGCAACGACTTTTTTCGCTACAGCTTTTTTAGCTACTGGCTTTTTAGCTGCTGCTTTTTTAGCCACTGGCTTTTT